>JAQXRL010000180.1 GCA_029218505.1 Eubacteriales bacterium
CGGAAGCGTTCTCATGCTCGATTTGGTCTTCGTGGTATCGGATGCGAGCAAAATGCGCTTGCCTCAGACCGATTGCCTCGTTGCAGTGCAGACCGTAGAAAGCACCAGCCAGAATCGGAAGCTCAAGTTTCGTTCAACAGAAGCACCATTCCGCCGGATGTTTTCTTTTAATCCATGAAGTCGCCGCCGCTTCCGCTATCACTGCCGCCGTCGGAATCGGAGAAACCGCCTCCATCGCCGCTGCTGTCGCTCCAGTTGTCGCTGCAACCGCTATCGGAGCCGGACGCGGAGGAGCTGGGCTGTCTGGCTTCAGCAACCTCCCAGCCAATGGAATCCATTGCATCATAAAGGGCCATGTCCTGCAGCCAACGGTACATATCGTCACTCATGGTATCCGTTCCTGTGGAGAGGGCTTCAGGATACTTTAAAGACAGCGCCTTGGCCACCTTTTGACCATTTCCCATCGCGACGGCGTAGACCATGTACTCCCGCCATACGGAAAATTCCGGGAGTTTCTTCTCCTCAAAGTTCGTGAAATCATCCAGAAACCGTTTGAAGGCTTGCCATAGGGCCAGGTCATCCTCTGCCTGCTGATCCAAAACATAGCAGGGAGCTTTCACGAGTTTTTCCCACATGCGGAAAACGGTCAGCAAGATCATTGCCACCGCAAAGGTGATCAGGCCGGCCTGGATAGAAGCGTCCATTTCGACCCCGTAATACAGGTCACAGCACATGCGGATCAGCATCGCAAGGAACCCTGCGACCGCAGACAAAAGCAGACGAAGCTTCCACCTTCCGGGAGAATACCTTTCAACATCCCGCGATTTGACTCTTTCCGCATGTTCTCTTTCCACAGCGCCTTCGAAGCTGCTGCGGAATTTCAAAGCTGCCTCCTGATTGTCCTTAATGTACTTTTTGAGGTCCTTCATGGAGATCTGTCCGCTTCCATCGGCCGCGTTCAACAGATAATTCCAAAGAATCTCCTGATAGCCGGGATCATGGGCCTGGTTCGAATCCGCTTCTGCGTTCTCCTGCGGCGCAGGGGATGGGAACAGCTTCTCGCCCAGCGGCTCATTCAGCAGAAGCCTGGTATCCCCTGCAGTCGTCTGGAAAGAAACCAGCTTTTTCAAATTCAGCTCCAACAGCGTTGCAGAGAGCTGTCGGGAGAGACTGGACTTGCCGTCGTAGAAATGCAGCAGTTTATCGACGGCAGGCGCCGGCCGGTCATCCGGCAGATCACGGCAATACCGGGGTGACTGGGTGGGGCTGTTCCTGAACTTCTTCAGATTGTAACTGTGCCGGATGCGCTCGATCAGTCGAAACACTCTGAAAAGGGCAAGGCCCGGGATGGCGATGAAAAGAAAGGCGCAAAGTGCAAAGATGCCATATTCTTCCACGAAATCGCCGACGGAGTAGCAAATCAAGCTGCACTCCCACTCGATGGAACTCAAAATGGGATGCTCCGCTTCCCATGCGTTCCGCTTGGCCTGAAGCTCGGCCACATAGGCGTCCCATTCGGCCCGCTTACGCTCCTCTTCCTCCCGTTTGGCGTTTGCGCTGTCGGCCAGTTCTTTTTCCTCTGCCAGAATGTCGTCGAGCGCCTCGCCCTGCTGCTCCCATCCGCCGGTGAAGCAGTCCGCAGGCAGGGTGGAACGAATGTCAACGATCGTCCCCTGCGGAACGTTATCCACCCGCAAGGCCGCAGAGCCGTCATCCTGCTTATCAAACCTGCCATTCAGCGGCCCGTGCGCCCAGATGAGAAACTCCTCTGTCGGGCAACCCGCAGGCACGGTCAAAGTGGCGGTGAGCGTGCTGATGTCGGAAATGCCGGTCTCTCCGGTCAGATTCCAAGAGAATTCACCCACATCAGAATGGAGCTTCACAGCATTTTCCACACGGTAGCTGATCTGGAAGATGCGGGTGCCGCTGCCCTGCTGCCGGAAATAGATGTAGATGGTATTTTCCCCATCGCCATTCTCCACCGCAAAGCTGTTCTCGGGACGGTTTTCATTGTCCGGTTCATCAAGCTGGGATAGAGGCGTCCCGTCTATCGAGACCTGCCAATCACCGAACGCCCGGGGGCCGATGAATCTGTTATTCACCCCATAACGGGTAAATTCACGATCACCGTTGAACACGATTTCCCTTGTTTCCGTGATCAGTGCGCTTCCATCCTCCTGCAATGCAATATCAAAGTGCAGAGAATGCAGTTCAGCGCTGGCATCCTCTGCCAATGCGGTCAGCGAAAACAGGGGAATTCCCAGCATGACGAGGAAAAGGCATAGTATCTTGCGCAAAGAGTGCTTCATAGCACGACCTTCTTTCATCGAAAATCCGGATCAGAACCTGATGGTAACCTTTGCCTTTTCGGACTCCTCCACCTTGAAGAATTCCTCTTTTTTGAAATGGAACATCTTCGCGATCAGGTTGGTGGGAATCGTTTCCAGCAGTCTGTCATAGCGCAGGACCGTGTCATTGTAGAACTGGCGGTAATTCGCCAGTTTTTCCTCCATCTTGGAAAGCTGCTGCTGTAGATGCAGGAAATTCTGGTTCGCTTTCAGCTCGGGATAGGACTCCGCCACGGCCATGAGACGGCTCATAGCGCCGGACAGCTCTGTGCCGGCTTTCATCTGCCCATCCGCGTCTGCTGCGGAAAGATATCTGCTCCGGGCGTCGGTAACTGCCTGCAGCGCCTCTTTTTCGTGG
>JAQXRL010000181.1 GCA_029218505.1 Eubacteriales bacterium
TGCCAGACCGCATCTCCATGATCGCAAAAGGAGTTTTTCATATTCACCGCTTAAGCTCTTCTGAGACCCACGCCTGGCGCCGGGGTTTCTTGGCACAAAAACCGCAAGCCGTTTTTCCCGGCTTGCGGTTTTTTGTATGCGTCCCGAAACGCGCTTACATGTCCAGCATAAATTTCAGGATCATGTCCGCGCTTCCAGGCAGCCCCTCATGCTTGAAGTCCGGATAAATCTTCACTTCCTTGGGAGAAGTGAGCTTGTTGAACGCGGCAAACTGGGTGGACGGCGGACAAATGTTGTCCAGCAAACCGGTGAACATCATCACCTTCGCCTTGGTGCGATGGGCGATATGTTGGTTGTCGATGTATCCCAGGCGCGTAAAGATCTCGGTTTCATGCTCATGCAGCGGATCATAATAACGGAAGTAATTGCGCAATTCGGCATAGGCATCCAAATCCAAATCCATTTCCCACACGCGGCGATAGTCGCACAAGAAGGGAACGCAGGGTGCGGCGCTGTTCAGTTGGGGCGTCAGCGCGGCACAGGCCAAGGTCAAACCGCCGCCCTGGGAACCGCCGGTTGCGCCTACGCGCGTTTCGTCCACTTCGGGCATGGCCATGACGATGCGCGCCAGTTGAGCGGCGTCCAGGAAGATGGACCGGAACAACAGCTTTTCCGGATCCTCTTCAAACAGGCCGCGAATGATCTGTCCATGCATGGTGTTGCCCTTCACGCCGCCTTTGTCCTCCGAAGGGTTGCCCTGTCCGCGGCAGTCCATGGCCGCCACGGCAAAGCCCGCAGCCACCCAGGCCAGCTTGCCAAACATATCGCCAATGCTGCCGGTATATCCATGAAACAGGCATACTGCAGGAACCTTGCCCTGAATATTCCTGGGGCGCAAATAATGGCCGTGAATGCGCGCACCGCCCACGCCGGTATACCACAAATCAAAGCATTCCGCGCCAGGCACCTGAATCGACCAGGGAATCAGTTCGCAGTCCGTTCCCAGGGCTTCCATTTCCGCAATTCCCTTGTCCCAGAAGGCGTCGATATCCGCCGGGCATTCGTTTCTTCCCGTAAAGGTTCGCAGCTGACTCAGGGGCATGTCCAGAATTGGCATATGTATCCTCTCCCTATCCTGATTTTCGTTTGCTCCCGCATGCACGCGGGAAATCTTTCGCGGGAACAGGATACCACAACCCGCGCCGTTATGCAAGAATTTTTTGTCAAAACATGCCGGGCGGACACCATGCGCGGCTCTTACCGGAATTCAACGGTATATTCCTGCAAATCGAAGCAGCCCGCCAGAAATCCCCGAATCAGAAGCTTTGCGTTTTCCCGCGCGTTTTCCAAAATTCCGTTGTTGACGGCGTCCGTTTTCACGGTTTCCTTCAATTCAATCATGGATTCGTTGATGTCGGTAATGGAAAGCGGCGTAAAAATGCTCTGTGTTGCGTCATAGATTTGCAGGCTGTTCTCGTCGATTTCACAATTCAAAATCTTTGCCTCCGGCAACGTGACATGAATCGTGCGGGTGATTTCGTTCACCTGCATTTCCAGTTCCTGAAAATCAAATCCTGCCTTGATGACGCCGTCGTAACTGAAGATATATTTGCTCTTTGTCAGGGGAACGTTGTGTCCAAACAGCTGCTTGGAATCCTCAAGCACCTGCACGTTGGTAAAATACCCGGCCTGCGTTGCCAATTCGCCCATGTCCTTCAAGCCCAAGCGCACCGTTCGGGAGGTAACGACCGTTACGGACACGATGCTCATGCCCAACAGCACGACGCACAGCCCAAGCACAGCCAACACCATCGCAGGATGGAAGGAATGTCGAACACAAAAACCCACGAACCCTTTCCAGATCTTTTTTGCAACCGCCGCCAACGCCTTCATTGCTTTTGCACCCCGTTCTCTATTGTATTGTCAAGGGTTCTTTGCCGGTTTTGCAAACAAAAAAACCGCCGCAGAATTTTCATTCTGCAGCGGCATGTCTTTGTCTACTTGGCGTATTCTACCGCGCGGGTTTCGCGGATGACATTTACCTTGATTTGTCCCGGATATTCCATTTCCTGTTCGATGCGCTTGACAATCTCTCTGGCCAGAACCGTGGTTCCCGCGTCGTTCACATCTTCCGGTTTGACGATGATGCGAATTTCCCGGCCGGACTGAATTGCATAACAGGTTTCCACGCCGTCGAACGCATTGGCAATGGCTTCCAGTTTTTCCAGGCGCTTGATATAATTTTCCAAAGACTCCCGTCTTGCGCCGGGGCGCGCCGCCGAAATGGCGTCCGCGGCCTGCACCAACACGGCTTCCACGCATTTGGCTTCCACGTCGTTGTGGTGCGCCGCAATGCAGTTGATCACCAGGTCGCTCTCCCGGAATTTTTTCGCCAATTCCGCGCCGATGGTGACGTGGGTGCCTTCTACTTCATGGTCGATGGCTTTGCCGATATCGTGCAAAAGGCCTGCTCGCTTTGCCAATTGCACATCCGCGCCCAATTCCGCCGCCATGACGCCCGCCAAATGGCTGACCTCAATGGAATGCCGCAGCACGTTCTGTCCGTAGCTGGTGCGATAGCGCATGCGGCCCAGCAATTTCACCAATTCCGGATGCAGCGAATGCATGTTGGTTTCGAACACCGCCTGTTCGCCGGCTTCTCGAATCTGGTTGTCCACTTCTTTCTTGGACTTTTCCACCATTTCCTCAATTCGCGCGGGATGAATTCGGCCGTCCATGATGAGTTTTTCCAAGGCGATGCGCGCCACTTCCCGGCGCACAGGATCAAACGCGGAGATAATGACCGCTTCCGGCGTATCGTCAATGATCAGATCCACGCCCGTAGCGGTTTCCAGGGTGCGGATATTGCGGCCTTCGCGGCCAATAATGCGCCCCTTCATGTCGTCGTTGGGCAGCGCCACCACGGAAACGGTGGTTTCGCTGACGTGATCCGCGGCGCATTTTTGAATGGCCATGGAAATAATGTCCCGGGCTTTTTTGTCCGCCTCTTCCTTGGCGCGGCTCTCAATTTCCCGCACCATGACCGCCGCGTCATGGTACGCGTCCTTCTGAATGCGATCCACCAGCATGTTTTTGGCGTCCTCGGCGGTCATGCCCGCCACGCGCTCCAATTCCTGCTGCTGGCTGTCATGCAGCTTTTGCGCCTCCGCCTCCAGGCGTTCCGCTTCCCTGTACTTTTCATTCAGGCTCTCTTCCCGAGCCTCGATATTGTCTGCTCTTTTCTCAAGCGCTTCTTCGCGCTGGTTGATCCGGCGCTCCTGCCGCGTAACTTCGTTGCGGCGGTCGCGAACTTCTTTGTCAAGCTCCGACTTCAAGCGGATGATCTCTTCTTTGGCCTCCAAGACGGCTTCCTTTTTCTTATCCTCGGCCTTTCGCGTGGCGTCATCCAACATTCCCCGGATGAACTCCTCCGTTTGGCCAATCTTCTTCTCCGTGCCGTTTTTGCGGTACATATAACCCGCCAGAAGGCCAATCGCCAACGCAATCAGCGCAATCAATGCGACGATTGCAGGATGCAAAATCCACACTCCCCTCTAAACAAATTCGTTTCTGGAATCGGTTTCCCGATGCAGCATGTCGCATATAAAAAATATGCATTATTCATGGCTAACAGATTCATTTTAGTCCTTCCCTGCACAATTGTCAAGCAAAGAAATCATTACCGAGTTTTTACGAACGAACCATCGCATAACGCATTTGCCGTTTTTGCGCCTCAAATATGAAATACCCGTCCACTTCATGAATGCGAACGCCGCCAAAAACCGCGATCATCTTCTTTTTATACCATTCCCGGCGCTTTGTCACCATCAAAAACCTGCCATGCATTGCCAGCCGGTTGAACCCTTTTTCGAGAAACCGCTTTGCCACGGCAAAATCCGATTGATAGGGCGGATTGGACAAAATCAGGTCAAAGCCGGTTTCGTCCACTGCCGCCAACCCGTCGGAAAGGTATATCCGCACGTTTTCCACGCCGTTTTCCGCGCAATTTTGCCGTGCAGCATCCACGGCGACGGGATCCACATCGCACATGGCGACGTTTTCCGCGCCGCAGGCCTTGGCCGCCAGCACGCCCACCAGTCCCCAGCCGCAGCCCAGATCCAGCACGCGCATGCCCGGCCGAAACTGTGCCAGGCGCAGCATCGCCATGCTGCCGCGATCCGGCGCGGCCGGCGAAAACAAGCCTTCCCGCGTTTCAAAATTGGCGCAAATTCCCTCAAATTCCACGGATACGCGCATAAACACCCTTCCTTTTCGCACATACTGTCGGCAGGATCGCCGGCTTTTGGAAATAACAGCCCAGAAAGCGGTTGGAAAACGCGGAAAACCGCGCGGGAGAAATGGCATGATTGTTGAATTGGTTGCCGTTGCAACAACGGCGTTTTACGCGGTAAACATTCCAATGAAACTCGCGTTCCGGCTGCGTCTGCAGGAAAACGGTTCGGACATGGCTACCGGCGCTTCGCTGTTCGAAGGACGGTTTGCCCTGCGCGCCGCCGGAAAGCGCCTGGACGGCCAAAAAAACCGCCGCAAATGGGATTCGCCAAACTTTGCGCGAAAAAAAATCCCCGCCATGCTGCGGGCCACAAAGGCCGCCGGATACGCAATGCGGCATTTGCGCTTGGATTTTTTGGCAGTCCGCGGCGAAATCGGTCTTTCAGACGCCATGCACACCGCGCTATTGTGCGGCGCCATTGCGGCCGTGGGACAATCCGCCCGCGCCGCAATGGGCAATCGGGTGCGTCTTTCCTTGCGTCCGGATTTTTCCCGTTCCCATGTCTCGGGCGAGATTTGCGGTATTGTCTCCGCATCCGTCGGGCATATTATCCTTGCCGCCATCTATGGCGCCATCGAATATGGAAACGGGAGGCTTTCACAATGGACCCACACCCGATTGAAAACATCATGACCACCACGATGGAGAACATTCGCGATATGGTGGACGTCAACACCGTCATCGGCGACGCCATCACCACCCAGGACGGCTCCACCATCATCCCCATTTCCCGCGTCAGCTTTGGCTTTGTCGCCGGCGGCGGAGAATACTCCCTGGCCGACAAGCCCAAAGCGGAAAGCCAATCCACCGGCGGAACGCCCTTTGCAGGCGGCACCGGAGCCGGCGTCACCGTTCAGCCCGTCGGTTTTCTGGTAACCAACGCAGGCCAGGTGCGCCTGTTGCCCGCGCAACATTATGCGCCTCTGGATCGCATTATTGAAATGCTGCCCCAGGCCATGAGCGACATCAAAAGCGCCATGTGTTCCTGCAAAGAGCAAAAAAAGGATGTCTCCATTCCCGTACAGCCGGAGGCATAGAATTCTATTCGCCGCGAAAATTGCGGTTTCGCGAAGGCCCAGCGCGCGCGAAACCGCGATTCCGGCACGGCGAACAACGCATCAAGCGTCACGTCTCCGCTTCTCCGGCATTCCTGCGGCGGTATTCCCCTTCCAGCATGGAATATGTATATTCGTCCCAATACTTGCCTTGGGTAAACACATGCTCGCGCTTTGTCGCTTCCCGAACAAAGCCCAGCCGTTCATACAGCCGAATCGCGCCTTCGTTATAGGAAAACACATCCAGCGACACCTTGTGCATGCCCAGTTCCTCAAAGCAGATGTTCAACAGCAGGCGAATCATGTCCGTGCCATAGCCGCGGCCCCGCATGTTCGCCGCGCCCAAAAACCATCCCACCTTGCAGTTTCTGTTTCTCCAGCACACATCCGAATAACTGCACACGCCGATGAATTCGCCTTCCATGGTTTCAATGGCATAATGCTGTTGATCTTCCATGGGCCCCATATGCTGGCGAATCCATTCCTGTTCCGTTTCCAAACCGATTGGCGCAGGCGCGCCGCCGTGAATTTGCCTGCGAAGCGTCGCGTCGTCAAACCATTGCACCACGGAATTCGCATCCTCGATCCGCAAATCCCGCAGCCGCACGCGGCCGTTTTGATACATATGCCATCGCTCCCTCTTTTCGCATCAGCATAGCATTCCGCCCGGCATTTGTCAAGCCTAAGGCCGCCGGCGCATAGGCTTTCCCGGAGGAGGGATTCTCATGCGTTCACAGCCCATGCTGGCAATCACATCCCCCGTTCGGGGAATGCTGTCCATCAACGGCCGCTTTGCGGGAGAAATTGCGCCGCAACAACCCTTCATCACGCCAGTCAACCCGTCCGGGCCGGCCTATCTGGTGTTGTTTCCGCTGGAAGCGGGTTGGTTGGCCATGGCCCGGAGACTCGCATTCGCCGAAGGTGAATTCCTGGTAAAAAGTGCCGATGAAGAAGGCGTTTCCGTGGTATTATGGCCCGAAGGCGTTGTGGAAGTGGAACTTTCTCCCATGGTGGCGCCCTCTCGCAACGCCACCGAACACGCCCTGGATCCCGAAGGCGAATATGTCCTGCGCCGCGGCGAACATTGCGCCGTCGTTTGTCCGTCGGGCAAGGAAGTGCTTCTGCCATCGGGCTGCGGTTCCCCGGAACTTTCCCTGGGAACGGGCGTGGTCTATCTTCTGGGGCCGCGCATGGAAGGCGGCATGTATCTGGCCGCCCTGGAACCGCAGGGCGCGTTGCTGGGCTTTCTCACGGCGGATCAAATCGAGCGCGAGGGAGAGGACGGCTTTACGGCGCTGGTGCGTTCCGGAGACACCGTAGGGCACGCGCGTCTGGAACGCTGGCGCATGGATTCCGGCGGTCTGCAAATGATTTCCTGGGAAAGCGCCTGGGCCAGCGGCGCTCCATCCTGGCCCGCCACGCCCGAGGCCGCGGCGCTGGCCGCCGTGGAAGCCGCCATGGCCGGTTTGGACAGCGAAGCGGCGGGATATTTGACCCCCGCGTTGGCGCAGAGCGGCCTTTTGGCGGAAATCGCCGCCGAATGCGATCTGTGCGCAACCATGAAGTATCCGCCGCATGACGGCCGAAGCTGCGTGGCGACCATTCGCGTCGTGGGTCGAAATTGCGCCAAGGCGGAACCTTTGTATTTCCGCGCACGGCAAGAAGCCGGACCGCAGGGCGGATGGCGCATTGAAGCGTTCTATCGGCAATAGCGACGCTTCGAAAAGTTTTTCCTGGTTTTGATCCAGATTCTGTTGCTTTTGATGCAGGATTCGGGTATTCTTATTCTGGAATACGATCACTTACGGAGGTGAAACACAGTGTTTTACTATTTCGACCCAACGACGATTTTGTTGCTGCCCGCAATCCTGTTGGCGCTGATTGCCCAAGTTCGGGTAAGCAGCACATTCAACCATTACCGAAACGTCCCGGCGCGCAGCGGGCTTACCGGCGCGGAAATGGCCCGCCAGTTGTTGGAAAGCGAAGGCATCAATAACGTCGCCATTGAACGGGTATCGGGCCAGCTGACGGATCATTACGACCCCAGGACGCTGACGCTGCGGCTTTCTGAAAGCACGTTTGATTCCGCAAGCGTCGCAGCGCTGGGCGTCGCGGCCCACTAAGCCGGCCATGCCTTACAACACCGGGATGAATACGCGCCCCTGATTCTGCGCAACATCGCGGTGCCGACGGTGAATTTTGGCTCCATGCTGTCCTGGCCGCTGTTTGTCGCGGGCCTGATTTTCTCCTGGCAACCGCTGCTGTATGCAGGCATCGCGCTGTTTGCGCTGACGGTTTTGTTTTCCCTGATTACGCTTCCCGTGGAATTCAACGCTTCCCATCGCGCCATTGCCGCCTTGGAGAGCAAGGGCTTTTTGCAGGCAGACGAGTTGACCGGCGCCAAAAAAGTGTTGTCCGCCGCCGCCATGACGTATGTTGCTTCCGCCGTGACCGCCATTTTGCAATTGCTGCGGCTTCTGCTCATCGCCGGCGCAGGCCGCAGCAGAGACTGATCCTTGAAAAAGGAGGAGGCGCCAAGGCGGCTGTTCGCAAGAATGCAATAAGAACCCGTGTATGCCGGATCCCCGAAGCGCCCCGGCGGAAAAACTCCCGGGGGGTCGGAGTCGGATTGTTGTTTTACTTCCCGCGTTGTGTTATATGATGCGTTTT
>JAQXRL010000182.1 GCA_029218505.1 Eubacteriales bacterium
TGTCCAAATCGTCTTTTTGTCAAGCTGGCAGACGGGGAAGCAAGCTCCCCCCGACACTACCACCCTCTCCGGATTTTCCAGGGAAATATCCGCGCCCGTGGTCGCCGTACCTGCCGCCGGCCACGATTGGGATTCTCCTCCTTTTCGTCCGGCGCTCTCATTCTTCCGGTTTTTCCACTGCCTTGCCTGCCGCCAGAGACGCAGGCACGTCGATCAGGCGCTGATTTTTCGATCCCCGAAACCGCGCTTCCAGCGTTCGCTGCTCCATGAGAAACGGACCATCCACCAACACGTCCAACATTTGCAGAAGCTGCCTCGCCTGAGGCATTTCCATCAGCTGCTCAAAGGAATACCCGCTGTATGCCCACACGTTCAGCCCCAGCTTTTTGGCCGCGCCAGCCAGTTCCGCACAGGCATCGCACTGGCAAAACGGCTCTCCGCCGGAAAGCGTAATGCCATCCAGCAACGGGTTTTGGGAAAACTGCCGAACGATTTCCTCCGTCTCCATATCCTTTCCGCCGTTGAAATCGTGGGTTTGGGGATTATGGCAACCCGGACAATGATGCGGGCAACCCTGTGTAAACACGGAAAAGCGGAAACCCGGACCATCCACAATAGAATCATTCACCAGGCCCGCAATGCGAATTTTCATGAACGTCCTCCTCTGCCTATGCAACATCGCTTTGAAACGCGTCCCCGATTTTCCTAAAAGCCCTCTGCAGCGCTTTTTCCGGCCAACGCGCCGGTGGAAAAGGCAATTTGCAAATTAAAACCGCCCGTTTCAGCATCCACGTCTATCATTTCCCCGGCGAAATACAGCCCCTTCACCTTGCGCGATTCCATGGTGGAAGGGTTGATCTCCTTTACGCACACGCCGCCTCGAGTGATAATGGCCTCCTCGAATCCCCTGCGGGCCACCGGCGTCAAGGGCAGATGCTTCATCAGCGTTCCCAATCTGCGGCGCTGCTCCTGCGTGACGGAATGAATGGGCAATGCGGGAGACAATTCCGCCAGATCCAGCAATGTCATGCCCAACCGATGCGGTTCCAGTCCATCCATCGCGGTGGCAAGCTGCTTTTTGGAAAGTTCCCGGAAATCCCGAACCAGGCGCGCGTCCAGCGTCTGTTCGTCCAACGCGGGTTTCAAATCGATCTCCATGCGCACGCCCGCAAGCTCCCGGGGCAAAAAGCTGGACAATGTAAGCACCATCGGACCGGACACGCCAAAATGGGTAAACAGCATTTCTCCCTGCTGAGCGCAGATGCACTTTTCCTTTTTTCCGCCTGTTCTCCATGCGGAAAGCCCGACATTTTTCAGCGAAAGGCCGCTGAGACTTCCCGGCCAAGTCTCCCGCGTCTCGATGGGCACCAGAGCGGGCATGGGTTCCTCCACAGCATGTCCTGTTTCCGCGGCAAAGCGCAGGCCGTCGCCGGTGGAACCTGTGGAAGGATAGCTGACGCCGCCGGTCGCAAGAATCACTGCGTCTGCTCCCAGCGTTTCTCCGCTTTCCAGCCGCACGCCGGAAACCCTGTCCTCTGCGCGCACCAGGGATGCCACGCGGGTATGATAACACACGTTCACGCCGGATTTTTCCATTCCCCGGCGCAGCGCAGCAATGATATCGCTGGACTTGTCCGACGCAGGAAACACCCGCTCTCCCCGCTCCGTTTTCAGCGCGACGCCCAATTCCTCCAACAACCGCATGAGATCCTGATTGCTCAACGCGGCAAAGGAAGCATACAGAAAGCGAGGATTGCGCACGATTTTTGCCATAAAATCTTCGCCCTGCGCGGCGTTGGTCACGTTGCAGCGCCCTTTGCCCGTAATATAGATCTTTTTGCCGGGTTTTTCATTGCGCTCCAGCACCGTCACATCGCCACCCGCCCGGGCCGCAAACAGCGCGGCGAGCATTCCCGCCGCGCCTGCGCCTACAACAAGGATCTTCTTCGCCATATTGGCTCCTATTCTCCGCTCTTGGCCAGATATACGTCATATTTTCCCCAGATTTCTTCCATCCCCTGAAAGTAATCGGAGACTTCTCTTCGCCGGCGCTGTCCCAACGCCACAATCAGCGCATTGATCAACGAAAGCGGCGCCGCAAAGGAATCCACAAAGGAAGCCATGTCGCTCTTGGCGATCAGGCAAATTTCCGCCGCCTGATACAGCGGCGACAAAGGCCCATCCGTAATGGCAATGAGCTTGGCGCCCTGGGAACGGGCAAATTCCATGGCTTCAATGGTGCGCTTTGTATATCTGGGAAAGGATAACCCAATGAGCAAATCTCCTTCGCCAATGCGGGAAAGCTGCTCAAACACATCGCTGACGCCGGATGTGACCACCTGCACGTTCGGAAAAATAAACTTCAGATAATGCACAAAAAATTCCGCAATGGGCGCCGACGCCCGCAAACCCATGACGTAAATCTGGCGTGCTTGAATAATGCTGTCAATGGCATTTTCGAAGGCGTTGATGTCCAATTCATCCAAGGTGCTTCGGATATTCTGTATGTCTGCCTTCAACACCTTGTTCAGCACCTGCGCGTGATCCATATCGGACGTCATTTCAAAGCGCTGCGAAGCAGTCAAACGATGTCGAATCAATTCCTGCAAGGCCTTTTGCAGCTGTGGATAACCACTGTATCCCAAGGCCGCTGCAAAACGCACCACCGTGGACTCCGATACGCCCACATATTCCCCCAGCTTGGAAGCGGTCATAAACACGACCTTGTCATAATGCATCACAATGCACTCGGCAATGCGCCGATGGCTCTTGGACAGCTTCTTGCCAGACTGATTCAACCGCTGAATCAGCTCCTGTGCGTTGTCAGAATTCATCTCTCCGATCCTCCACTGGATTGCGTTTCCCTTTTTGTATAGTATACCCTATCGCGCCATGATTTGCAAGCGCTGTTCTATGCTCATTCAAAACTTTCAACATTTTCGGAAAATTCTCGAACGAAACCACGCATTCTGCATATAAGCGCCCGGAAAACATTTTTTTCGCGGCCGCGGCCAATTGCCTCTTCCGGAGGCCTCTCCCGCGCCTTCCGCCTTCACCCAATCCCCGCAAATCTTCCTGAATTTTTCGTCCGCCGTAACCGAGACATCATAGAAAACCTATTGACAAATGGAGCAAACCTGCATATAATAATACCAAGTTAGGCATTACTAACCAGTTGTCAATGTCATTTGGTTCGTTTATTCTAACCGAATGCGTCCCATGAGCACAAGAAAGGAAGATACCATGATGCCGCTTACACTTGCAGAAATCGGGGAAGAAAACATCATCAAACGAATCGGAGGCAAGCAGGAAATCAAAACGCACCTGGAAAATCTCGGTTTTGTCGTCGGAGGAACCATAAAGATCATCAACACCCTTGGCGGCAATGTCATTGTCAACGTGAAGGATTCCCGCATTGCAATCAGCAAGGAAATGGCGCAGAGAATTATGATCTGATTTTCCGCGTTCGCGTACGAAAACGGCAGTTTGAGTTTTAAGGAGGAAGCATACATGAAAACGCTACGGCAGGCAAAGGTCGGCGACACGGTCAAGGTTGTAAAACTCCACGGCGAAGGCGCCGTAAAGCGCCGCATCATGGACATGGGGCTGACCAAAGGGGTGGAAGTGCATATCCGGAAAGTCGCTCCTCTCGGGGATCCGATGGAAGTCGCCATCCGCGGCTATGAGCTTTCCATCCGCAAGGCGGACGCAGAAATGATCGAAGTGGATTGAGCGCAGCAAACGCATTCCAGGGGAAACCCCATTTTTTTCACGCATAAGTTCGTTATCTCTAACTAAGAAAGAGAGGAAATGACCCATGAGTTTGCGAATTGCCCTTGCTGGAAACCCGAACAGTGGAAAAACAACCCTGTTCAATGCATTGACCGGCTCCAACCAATTTGTCGGAAACTGGCCCGGCGTTACCGTGG
>JAQXRL010000183.1 GCA_029218505.1 Eubacteriales bacterium
TGATGAACGCCTCGCCGACAAGAAAATTTGCGGCGCTGTGCGGGAAAGAGAAAGAACATCCAATGAATCGTTTCCGCCCGAAGAACGTTCCTCTTGCGGAACTGTGTTTTGTGGGAAATGCGGTTTTGCAGAGTGCGCCCACGCAACAAAAAAGACTTGCTTCCCAGCCACGGCCACCCGATCCAGATTTTGCTGGAATCCTGCGGATTCCAGCAAAATCAGCGCCCGGGGTCGCTGTTCACGCCGCCGACCACGATGGGAATTCGAGCGGTTCGAAGTTCTCTTGTGCTCTCCCTGTGTTTTTTGAGCGTCTGAGACTTGCTGCACGGCAATTTGTTGCCAAAGCGTTTTATACATGACAGCGAAAAACGATCAAATCGAGCGGGCAGCCGGAGAAAAGCCGCGCAATTCGTTCGGAAAGTTCGCCTGCGGACAGGAATCAGAGGATAAACGACGATTATGAAGGCGAGACTGGCAAAATTTCGCTGTAGAGATTTTGCGAATAATTCCCTGCCGCAATCAAATACTAGCCATGTAAAACCGAATTTTCCAAAACAAAACGGAAGGAAGATTAGACAATGAGAGCGACAGGCATTGTGCGCAGGATTGATGAACTGGGCCGCGTGGTGATTCCAAAGGAAATCAGGCGGACCTTACGAATCCGGGAAGGCGACCCATTGGAAATTTTTACTGATCATGACGGAGAGGTCGTGCTGAAAAAGTATTCCCCGATTGGCGAAATTGCCACCATTGCCAAGGATTATACGGATTCCCTGTATCGTACCCTGGGCCATGTGGCGGTAATTTCGGATCGGGACGCTGTGGTATCCGCGTCCGGCACTTCAAAAAAGGAATACGTGGAAAAGGCGCTGAGCAACGACGTGGAGCGAATTATGCAGGAGCGCCAGCTGGTCATACTGAACCTTGCCAACGGGGACAAGATGATTCCCATCACGGCAGACGACAACGCAGAGGGTTATTCCGCTCAAGTTGTGGCGCCGATTATTGCAGATGGTGAAATTGTGGGCGCGCTGATTCTGCTGAACCGGGAAAACGGCGGAAAGTTCTGCGACGCGGACCGCAAGGTTGCGGAAGCTACGGCCAGCATTGTCGGAAAACAGATGGAGCAATAGCCAGGGCTTTGCAAGGTAGTTAACTTGAAATGGCGCCCGTCCTATGGTATAATTTTCCTGTATTGGCTGGAGGTGTCGGGGATGGGCGTCGTTACGGTGGTTGGAATTGGGTTTTCCGAGGATGACATTACGCTGGGCGCCGTCCGGGCGCTGAAAAAGGCGGGAAAAATCCTTCTGCACACGGGGCGGTGTGGTTTGGCCCATTGGTTGACGGAACAGGGAATTCCCTTCGATACCCTGGATGCGTTCTACGAACAGGCGGAGGATTTTGACCAGCATGCGCGCATGGCCGCCCAAGCCGTTTTGGACGCCGCCCGGGAACAGGACGTCGTTTACGCCGTTTTCGACGTGCGGGACGCCAGCGTAGAGGAACTTTTGCGCGTTGCGGATACGCCGCCCAAGGTGCTGGCCGGGCCGCCCACCGAGGGCGCGCTGTTGGCCTGGACCACCGGCAACGTGGAGCAGGTGGCGGCTGCCGCGTGGGAAAGCATGCGTTTGTCTCCCGCGCGGGATACGCTGGTGCGCGAAATCGCAGATCGGCAGCTTGCCAGTGAAGTAAAGCTAAAACTGCTGGAGTGCTATCCGGAGTCTGCCAAGGCATATGCGCTGGTGGCAGGGGAAGTGCGGAAAATTGATCTTGTAGATGTGGATCGATTCAAGCGCTACGATCACACAACGGCTGTGTTGGTGACGGCCTGCCGGGATCTGCAAACGCTGGAGCGGTATGATTTTGACGCGCTGAACCGCGTGATGTCGATTCTACGGGGTCCAAATGGGTGCCCATGGGACCGGGAACAGACGCATGCCTCCCTGCGGGGAAACCTGGTGGAAGAAGCGTGGGAGACGGTGGACGCCATCAACCGGGATGATCCCGATCAGTTGTGCGATGAATTGGGAGATTTGCTCATGCAGGTGTGCCTGCATGCGGAAATTGCCCGGCAGCATGGGGAATTTCTCCTTAGCGACGTGACCACTGCGATTTGCCGAAAAATGATTTCCCGGCACGCGCACATTTTTGGTTCCGCAAAGGCAGACAGCGCTTCCGAAGTGCTTTCCCTTTGGCAGGAGCAGAAGAAAAAGGAACGGGGAGACAAATGCTCTTCGGATGCGCTCAGGAGCGTGGCAAAAGGGCTGCCATCCCTGAAACGGGCGCAAAAATTGCTGGCACGGGCGCGGGATGCAGGCATACAATGGGACAGCACGATGGAGGACGCCGTGAAATGCTTTTTGCAGGATCCCACGGAACAGCAGCTTGGGGACGTGCTGATGACGATCTCTGCCGTGGCAATGGAACATGGCCTGGATGGAGAAATCGCGCTGGGAAACGGTTGTCATGATTTTCTCGAACGTTTTTGCAAAATGGAAAGCCTGGTGCGGGAAAACGGCGGGAATTTGGACGCGATTTCGCCACAAGAGAAAAAGATGTATTGGAATCGCGTAAAATTGTCTGAGGAATGATATGCCAGGCAGGAATGTCTTGCGTGTCCGCAGAAATACATGGTAACGAAGGAACAATCTGGAGGTGCAAACATGAAAAAAATGGATTTGGTAGATCGTATTGCAGAAAAAGCGGGTTTGAACAAGAAACAGGCAGAAGCTGCGCTGGGCGCGTTTTCGGATGTGGTAACGGAAGCGTTGCTGGAGGGCGACAAGGTTCAGGTGCCAGGCTTCGGCATCTTTGAAGTGCGCGATGTGGCTGCACGCACGGCCAGGAATCCTGCCACCGGCGAAACCATTGACGTGCCCGCGACAAAGAAGCCGGCATTCAAGCCGAGCAAAACCCTCAAAGACAAGTTTTAAAAAGCAGCAGGGCAGCCAACGAAAGTGGGCGGCCCTGTTTTGTAATGGAGAGAAATATGAGCAGAAAGGCAATCGAGGCCAAAAAGCCCGTGGAACGCGTGGCGCCGACCAGCATGCGGTTGGATAAATTTCTGAAGGTTTCCCGCATTATCAAGCGCAGAAGCGTCGCCAACGATGCTTGCTCCACCGGGCATATTACGATCAACGGCAAGGAAGGCAAGCCCGGCGCGGACGTACGGCCGGGAGATATCCTGGGGATTCGCTTTGGCGAAAGCTACAACGAATACGAAATCGTCTCCGTATCCGAGCACGCACAGAAACAGGATGCGGCGGAAATGTATCGCCTGGTGAAGAAATGAGCGCCTGGGCCATTGTGGTGGCGGCCGGCAAGGGAGAGCGCGCCGCGTTGGGGCGGAACAAGGTGTTTGCCATGCTGGGCGGGCAAAGCGTATTGCGCCGCTGCCTTTGTGCAGTGAGAAATTCCGGCGTTTTTGATGGCGTTGTGGCGGTGATTTCCCGCCAGGACGCGGATTTGTTTTCTGCGCAGGGGTTGGACGCGCTGGTGGATCGTACCGCGGATGGGGGCGAAACGCGTCAACAGAGCGTGTACAATGGATTAAAGGCGCTGCCGGAGGACGTGGACATCGTGGCGATTCACGACGCCGCCCGGCCTTTTGCGGCCAAGGCGTTGTTTGAGACTGCGGTGGCGTCTGCCCGGCGGCACGGCAGCGGCGTGATTTCCACGCCCGTCAGCGATACCATCAAGCGAATCGATCCGGAATCAGGGATCGTGTCCACCGTAGACCGGGAGACGCTGCGCGCGGTGCAGACGCCCCAGGCATTTTCCTTTGACAAGTTGCTGCAGGCGCATGAGAAAGCGGCGGCAGAGGGATTTTTTGCCACGGACGACGCCGCGTTGTTTGAACGCTATTGGGGAAACGTGTGCCTGGTGACGGCGCCGGACGCAGAAAGAAACAGAAAACTCACCACGAAAGCGGACTTTCAGGAGGAGAAGCCGGTCATGCAGTGTGTTCGCGTTGGCACGGGATACGATGCCCATCGCCTGAAAGAAGGCAGAAAGCTGGTGCTGGGCGGCGTAGAAATTCCCCACGACAGGGGATTGGACGGCCATTCCGACGCAGATGTCGCCGTACACGCCTTGATGGATGCCATGCTGGGCGCATTGGCGTTGGGAGACATCGGCAAACATTTTCCGGACAGCGATCCTGCATATCGGGGAATTTCCTCGACAAAGCTGCTGCGGGAGGTGACGCGCATCGTTTGCGCGGCGGGATATCAGGTTGGAAACGCGGACGTGACCATCGTTGCGCAAAGGCCAAAGCTTTCGCCTTACATGAAAGCAATGCGCCATGCCTTGGCGGAAGCGATGGATGTTGATGTTTCCTGCGTCAGCATCAAGGCCACCACCACGGAAAAAATGGGCTTTGAAGGGGAAGAAACCGGCATTTCCGCGCAGGCGGTGGTGCTGCTTCAGCATATACGGGAGGAAGAACAATGATTGGAATTTTGTGCGCGCTGGATATTGAATTGCGCCATTTGCAAGAACGGCTGACGCAGGCCGGCACCCAGCGTGTCATGGGCTTTGACGTTCATGTGGGCAATCTGGAAGGGCAGAAGGTGGCGCTGGTTCAGTGCGGCGTGGGAAAGGTCAATGCCGCATTGTGTTGCCAGACGTTGCTCATGCGCTACGAACCCACGTTGATCATCAATTCCGGCGTGGCCGGCAGCCTGAATCGGGAATTGGAGATCCTGGATGTGGCTGTTGCCAGGGATGTGGTGCAGCACGACGTGGATACCACGGCCCTGGGTGATCCGCCGGGGATGGTTTCTACCGTGAATGTTACATATTTTCCCTGCGATCCCGTCGTATCGCAGGGCATCCTAAGCGTAGTGGCGTCCATGCCGAATCTGCGGGGAAAAGCCGCCAGAATTGCCACCGGCGAACAATTCGTAACCTCCGCCCAGCGCAAACGGGAAATCGTGGATCTGTTCCACGCGGACGCCTGCGATATGGAGGCTGGCGCAATCGCCCAGGCTTGCTATATCGCAGGAGTGCCCTGCGCCGTCATTCGCGCGATTTCCGACGCCACCGACGACAGCCATCAAATGGAATATCCTGCCTTCGCCGCGAAAGCTGCGGATCATGCTGCCAGTGTGCTGACACGGTATCTTTCCACGCTGTAGCAAGAAATGCTTGCATTTTTGATTGGATTGTGCTACAATAGTCAAGGAAAGTCAATTCTGCAGACGGTTGGAAGCGCTGCATAGACGATTCTTTCCTGGCGAAAAACGTGTCTTGAACAAAGCAGGTGATCAATATGGCGCAATTATCGGATACCATTGAGCGCTTCATTAAGGCGTTGATGGAAGAGGAATCCCAGGTGGATCTTCGGCGGAATGAATTGGCGCAGCATTTTGGCTGTGCGCCGTCGCAGATCAATTATGTTTTGGCCACCCGGTTTTCCGTGAATCATGGTTATCTTGTAGAATCCCGCAGGGGCGGCGGAGGGTATGTGCGCATTGTGCGGATGTGCGCTGAACCGGACAGAAATCTGTTAAGCGCGCTGTTGACGCGGGTGGGAAATTCCATTGATGCAGATTCCGCCGATGCCCTGATTGAAAACATCGCCCAGCGCAAGATTATCACGCAAAACGAGGCGAAACTGATGCGTGCTGCGGTGAACAAAAATGCGTTGGCGTTGCCCGTGAGCGCAAAGGATGTGTTGCGGGCGGCGGTGCTGAGCAGCATGCTGAAACAGGCGTTTTGCAACCAAGAGGAGGGAAACGGCGATGATGTGTGAAGAATGTGGCATCCGGCCGGCGAAGTTTCATTTGACGACGGTAATGGGCGGAGAACGCCAGGATCGCAGCCTTTGCCCCGTCTGTTTTGCAAAATATCAAAAGAAACTGCCGGGAATTGATTTTACCAATCTCGCGGGGATTTTAAGCGGCATTTTGGAAGCGGGCGTGAACGGCGCGGAAGCGGAAGAAAACGAAAACGAGGCGCGCGCCTGCGCCAGATGTGGAACAAGTTATTTGGATTTCAAGCGTACGGGCATGGTGGGCTGCGCCCAATGCTACAACGCGTTTCGGGAACCGATGGAAGCGTTGCTGACGCGCGTACACGGGAATACGCAGCATGCGGGACGCGTTCCGGGCGGCGTGCGCAGCGGGGCTTCCATTCGCATGAACATTGAACGTCTGCGTCAGCAGCTCAACCAGGCGGTGACGGACGAGGAATACGAGGAAGCGGCGCGCTTGCGGGACCGCATTCGCGCGTTATCGGCGCAATTGGAGGAAAACGCGCCGGCGGGAAAGGAGGATGCCAAAGATGAGCGGTGAATTTGTGGAAGCACCGCATCAGGACGTCGTTCTTTTTAGCAGGGTGCGGTTGAACCGAAATTACGAAGATTTGCCGTTTTCGGGAAAGATAACCCGGGAATATGCGGACGAAGTGGTGCGGCGCACGGCGGACGCGGTGTTGGGCAGCGAACAGGGGCATGCCTATGCCATGATCAAGCTGGCGGATTTGAGCGAGGACGCTCGTTCCAGCCTGGTAGAGCATCATCTAATCAGCTACGATTTGCTGCGGTTTGCCCAAAGGTCCGCCGCGTTGATCTCCACGGGAAAGACCGTCACGGTCATGATGGGCGAGGAAGACCATTTGCGGTTGCAAGGCTTATTGCCCGGTTTGCAGTTGGAACGCACGGCGGAACTGGCGCTTTCGATGGACGAGATGCTTTCTGAAAAGTACGCCTTTGCCTTTGATTCCCAATGGGGATTTTTGACCAGCAGTCCGGCCAATGTGGGCACGGGCATGCGTGCTTGCGTGGTGATGCATCTGCCGGCGCTGACGGCTGCGGGCCAAATGGGGCCGATTATGCAGGCTGTGGCAAAACTGGGGCTGACGGTGCGCGGGCTGTACGGCGAGGGAAGCGAGACGTTGGGCAATTTATACCAGATGTCCAATCAGGCGACGTTGGGGCGCAGCGAAGAGGATGTGATTCGTTCGCTATTGGCTGCGGCAGGACAGATTGCCGGACACGAACGCGCGCAACGGGAACAAGCGGAAAAACAGGACATGATGAAATTGCAGGACACGCTTCTGCGTTCCATGGGAGAAATGATGTATGCCCGGTTGATGCCGGTGAACGAAATGATGCGCAGATATTCTGATGTGCGCTATGCGGCCAGCATGGGGTATGTGCATGCGTCTTTGGCAGAATTGGATAATCTCATCCGGGAATTGCAGCCAGGTTCATTGGCGGTAAGTGCGGGCAAGCTATTGAGCAGCCGGGAAGGAGAAATACTTCGGGCAAAGCTCCTTCGGGAGAAGTTGCCGGGGCTGGTTGCGAATTAGGAAGCATGGGCCGAAGGGACCGGATGCTTCCGGAATCCGGAGGGAAAAGATGGCATATTTTGCAAAGTTTACAGAACGCGGGCAGCGAGCGCTGCTGGCGGCGCAGAAGGAAGCGGCATTGCTGGGCCGCACATACGTGGGCACGGAGCACCTCCTTCTGGGTGTGTTGACGGATCCGGGTGCGGCAAGTTCCGTATTAAAGGAAGTTTCCCTGGATGCGGCCAGAGAAGAAATTCTGGCAATCCTGGGTCGTGGAGACGACAACTCTCCTGTGCGCACCATGGTGTATACGCCGCGCACCAAAAAGGTGCTGGAGCAGAGCGTGCGGGAGGCCAGGGAACTGAACCAGAACTATGTGGGCACGGAGCACATTCTGCTGGCGCTGATGCGGGAGCGGGAAGGCGTGGCCGCCCATGTGCTCATCAAGATGGGCATGGATTTGAACAAAGCCCGAGATGAGCTTTTGCGGACGTTGAACGGCGGCGAGGACGGAGGCAGCGGGAAAAACGGCGAAGACGGCAAGGATACGCCTTTGCTGGATCAATATGCCCGGGATCTGACCAAGGCGGCCAAGGCGGGCGAACTGGATCCTGTGATTGGCAGAATGAAGGAAATTGAACGCATTGTGCAGATCCTGTCCCGGCGCACGAAGAACAATCCCGTGTTGATCGGGGAGCCGGGCGTGGGAAAGTCCGCCATTGTGGAAGGCTTGGCGCAGCTCATCGCGGAAGGGAATATCCCGGAAATTCTGCGGGGCAAGCGCGTCGTGTCTTTGGACTTGCCAGGCATGCTGGCCGGAGCAAAATATCGGGGCGAATTTGAAGAACGGCTGAAAAATGCCATGGCGGAGATCAAAAAGGCGGGCAACATTGTGCTGTTCATCGATGAATTGCACACCATTGTGGGCGCCGGCGCTTCCGAGGGCGCCATTGACGCGGCCAACATTTTAAAGCCGATGCTCACGCGCGGCGAAATGCAATGCATTGGCGCGACGACCATCAAGGAATATCACAAATATATTGAAAAGGATTCCGCTTTGGAACGGCGGTTCCAACCGGTTACGGTGGGCGAACCCACCCGAGAGGAATCCATTGAAATTCTGATGGGGCTTCGGGACCGATATGAGGCGCATCATCGGGTGCAGATTACCGACGAGGCCATCGTCGCGGCGGTCAATCTGTCGGATCGATATCTGTCGGATCGCTTCCTGCCGGATAAGGCGGTGGATTTGATCGATGAAGCGGCGTCCAGGGTGCGCATTCGGGCGTTTACCGCGCCGCCGGACATGAAGGATCAGGAGGCGCGCCTGGAGGCGTTGAACAAGGAAACGGAAGAAGCCGTCGCCCACGAGGATTTTGAGAAGGCGGCGCACTTGCGCGACAGCAAGAAGGAACTGCAAAACGAAATGGCCAAGAGCCGCATGGAATGGGAACAGCAACGCACCGCAAAAGTGGAAATCGTCGGCGAAGAAGAGGTGGCCGCCATCGTATCCGCCTGGACGGGCATTCCCGTTACGCGCATGACGGAAGATGAAGCGGAGCGGCTCATGCATCTGGAGGACATCCTGCACCAGCGCGTGATCGGTCAGGACGAGGCGATCAAGGCGGTGGCGCGAGCGGTGCGCCGGGCGCGGGCCGGCTTGAAGGATCCCCATCGGCCCATCGGTTCCTTCATCTTCCTGGGGCCGACCGGCGTGGGAAAGACGGAATTGTGCAAGGCGTTGGGCGAGGCGCTGTTCGGCGACGAGGACAGTCTGATTCGCATCGACATGTCCGAGTATATGGAAAAACACACCGTTGCCAGAATGATCGGTTCTCCGCCGGGGTATGTGGGCCACGAGGAGGGCGGCCAGCTTACCGAAAAGGTGCGAAGAAAGCCATACGCGGTGGTGCTGTTTGACGAAGTGGAAAAGGCGCATCCCGACGTGTTCAACGTGCTTTTGCAGATTTTGGAGGATGGCCGGCTGACCGATGGTCAGGGCAGGGTGGTGGATTTCAAAAACACCGTCATCG
>JAQXRL010000184.1 GCA_029218505.1 Eubacteriales bacterium
GGAGCATTCCTTTGCTTCTCATTGGACGGACGGCCGTGGTAGACAAGTACTCTCAAATCATTGCAGCGCTGCCTCGTCCCTGAAGGCCAAAAACCGCACAAACAATCCTCTCCCAGCAATGCCGGGGGTTCCGCGCGGGCAAAGCACAGGAATCCCAGCAGCGCCCTGTACACCCAAGCGGAGGGAATGCTTCTGTCCATCATCGCAAATAGTCTGCCGCATATCATGCGGCAAATATGCCGTTGATGGAAAGGCGTACATTTTGGGGAAAATGCGAAATTCCATAGAACCAGATAACGCCACGGTGCCTTGTGTCCAACCAATCTCACAGACGCACAAACCACCTGGCGCAATCTTCATCGGTCTCCCCCGACGCCAGAATACCCTATTCTTGTTCTTGTATGCCAGATTTCCATGCTGCTCGCAGATCATTCGACTGCCCTTTTCTCCAAAAAGCGCTTTTCTCTCGTCCTTCGGCGCACACGTGATGGAATCTTCGCAATTCTAACGCCTTACGTCGAAGCTCGATACCACAGGCCCGGTAAGGTCAGGGATTCTTCACAGACGGACAAAACCCTTTCTTACCAGCCAAATGCGATCCGCCAGCCTCGAACGTTTTGCTGCGTACAGCCCGTAAATGCGCTCCTTCGAAATTTCTCATCGCCAGTTGTTCTCCTGCCTTGTCTTCGTCCATTTAGCGTTGGATGCATTCTTCTATCTATTTCGCTTTCTTTCCCGCTGAATCCACGCAGCACCCACCAAAATTCCCTGCTTCGATGCTTGCATCTCCATTCCGGGCATCTCCGCCAACATCTGTACATGATCCGACATGCTTCCGCTTCTATCTTCCCGACCTTCTTCCGGTTGCACAGCGTTCGCGGAATTTTGCCGACCTCCGCCGATTTTCTCCAGAGAATGCTTTCCTGCGATCCTTCGGTACAAACACGATATGATCTTTGCAATTCCGGTTCGTTTGCGATACGCTTTCTGCGTCTTTTTCCGCCTTTCGCCGGTTTCTTGTCTGCATCATCGCCATTCGGCATCTTTCGAACGATTCGCTCAGCGATGATTTTTCTTTTTTCTATACAACAAAAGCCCGTTTCCTATGAAACGGACTCTATCGTATCAACGAATGTTGATGTTATGGCACCTCCATGGGGAATCGAACCCCAGTTTTCGCCGTGAGAGGGCGACGTCTTAGACCGCTTGACCATGGAGGCAAAAAAATGGCTGCCGAACTAGGATTCGAACCTAGAATGAACGAGTCAGAGTCGTTAGTGTTACCGTTACACCATTCGGCATTGTTTTTCGGCCGATCGCTCAACCGACGAATGATATTATACTCCAAGCTTGTGAAAAAGTCAACCCCAGCCCTTCCTATTTTATTCAAAGTTTACATGTTTCGCATTTTTATGCGGCATGTCAATTTTCGGGCAGACTTTTTCGATTAAAGTTCTGTAATTCTCAAAAAAACACTTGAAACCTTCACATTGATCCAGTATGCTATTCTCAGTAGGATCGAGAATCCATTCTGCTATGAGAGGAATGATACAATGAAAGCAGTCAATATAAAGCTGAGTCTTGCGGAAAACGTCAAAACCTTCGTCAACATCGCAAACCGTCATCCCTACGATATTGATCTGCGCGTGGGGCGTCATGTGGTTGATGGAAAATCCATCCTGGGAATCTTCAGCCTGGACCTTTCCAAGCCCATCACCTTGGAGGTTTATTCCGACCACTGCGAAGACCTCATGGAAGAAATCAAGCCTTTCATCATTGGCTGACGAAGCTGCATTCCATACAAAAGCGAAGACCGGCGTTGAAAACCGGTCTTCGCTTTTTTCTTTAGCCCAAAATCGGAACCGGCACCAGGATGTGCGTGGGGCGATCCGGCGCCGTAACATCCAGCACAAGGTTGTTGACGGCTTCCACATGCTCTCCGGCAGTAATCGTAAACTCCACTTCGGAATCCCTGCGGTCGCTCTCCAATTTGGGATTGAAGCTGCCCATGGTTGCGGTAAACAGGCTCAACCGGCCGGCCGCCTGCCATCCCTCCGGCAAGAACCACTTCATGCGGAACTGTCTGGCCTCCGGCAAGGTGTGCGGAACGACGATCACCTTGCCATGCACGGATGCGCCAGGCGCAATGACCGGTTCTTCCTGGAAGGAAACAATGACATCCGCAAACACGCTCTCGATGCTGAAGGAATAGCGGGAACGGCGCGCCATGGCATCCACAAAAGCCGTGCCCATGTATTTTTCCGGCGAAATTTCGCTGAAATCGTTCTCGTCGCCAATGATGACCGCCGGGCCTTTGATCGCCAGATCCTGCATGCTGGTACGCAGCGTTACCGGCAACAGATTCATGACGCAATCCGTCAGTTCCGTGCAGCTCTTGGGGAAGCGGCCATGACCGTTGCACAGGCAGATGCTCATAATCTCGTCCCCGATATATGCCTGCCAGTCCTCCGGAATGCCCGCCATGCCGTGCAAAATGCCCAACAGCGAACCGACCGTTGCGCCTGTGCAGTCGGTGTCATCGCCGCAATCCACCGCGTAAAGAATGGATTGCTTGAAATCGCATTCCCCATAAAGCACGCCCAGAATCACATAGCCAACGTTTGCCGGGGCCTGGAACCAGCCGATATCCGCGGACTGCTCCACCAGCATTTCTCGAACCGTCTTCCATGCAACGCCCTTGTCATAGGATTCCACCACCAGGCGCACAGCCTTGGCAACGCGGCAATCCGCCGGAATCTTCGAAAGGCCGATCTCAATCAAGGTTCGAATGTCCTTGATGACAAACGCCGCGCTCTCCATTGCCGCCACAAAGATGGCCGCATAGCTGCCCTCCGCAAAGCCATGATCAACGCTGGCGTCCTCGAAGGCATAACGAATGGCCTTTTCCACGTTTCCCGGATACAGACAGGCCCAAATCTCCGTGCGAATCCACGCACCATTGGAGTTTTTCCAGTGCTCGTTGAAAATCTCGCCGGACATGGGCGGCAAAATGCCCCCGCGCATGTTCGCCTTGCCCACGCCATACTCGTTCCAATGGGGTTTCACATAGGCCAGCCAGTATTCGCCCAAGGTCTTGGAATTTACGTTTTCCGGCCCCAATTCGTCCACAGCGCGCAACCACGCCAGTTGCAAATCCAGGTCATCGTTGGGCAACGGCTTGCCTGGTTCCGAATTGAAGCCCTTCACATCCTGCATTTCGCGCTGCCCTTCATAGGGGGTGCCGATTGTTCCGCCAATGTTCTTGCCTACCCAGCAGGCATAAATCGTATCCCGCAAGTATTCCTTCGAAAATTTCATAAAGTTCCTCCTCCGATCTTGCTTTTTCCCTTGAAATCATTATAATGAAACTACGCGCATGAATCCTTGCGAAAGGCGGCAGAAATCGTGCGAAATCAATCAAACGTTGGACTTCCCGCCATCTATGCATCGGCCAAGGGCGGTTGGCACAGCCACCCTTCCCCCATCGCCGGCCCGTTGGAAGTCTTTGAGGTCAATTATCTGCATTACCACGACACCTTGGAATTAGGGCTTTGCGTGCAAGGGCATGGCATATGCCGGGTAGAGGACACGGAATTTCCCTTTGGGCCGGGCGACGCGCAAGTGATTTTTCCCTTCCAGCGCCATTTGTCCAAAAGCGTCGGGCCGGATTCCAGCCACTGGTACTGGCTGAACCTGGATCCTGTCACGCTGTTGTCCGCCTGGAACCCTGCCGCGGCGCCTGGCATTGAAGAAGCGTATTTCCGGCAAATGGGCATCTACGGCATTTTTTCCCCGTCGGAACAGCCGCGCCTTGCGGAACAGGTTTCCCGCATTATTCGCGTGGATTCCGGCGCGGAACCGCTTCCGGAACATCGATCGGATTATTTATGTGCCAATTTATATGTATTGATTTTGGAATTGTATCGCGCTTCCATTGCGCTTCCCAAGCTGAATCTGGCGCCGGAAAGCCGCTTTCTTACCCTTCGGCCAGCCCTGAACGCCATTGAGAACGGCTTGTCGGGCGGCGACATGCCTTCCGTCTCCCGGCTTGCGGATCTATGCGGAATGAGTGAAGCCACCTTTCGCCGCGCCTTTCACACCAGCATTGGACAGGCTCCCGGCGACTACATCAGCGCCTGCCGTCTGCGCCGCGCGCAACTTGCCTTGGTCTTTTCCGAACAATCCATTTTGGAAATCGCCTTAAACGCAGGGTTTGACGATCCATCCGGATTTTATCGCTGCTTTCGCCATCAATGCGGCATGTCGCCCTCCACATATCGCAAGCTGCTTCGCAGGGAAAAGCGCCGCATGTAAGCAATCCCATGTGCAAAGAATGATCCTCCGGTGAAGCCGGGGGATGCATGTGCGTGCAAGCCACAGAATGCCAGCAGCGCCCTCGCAGGCGCATAGGCGTTCTGGCCTCTGCGCAGGTTGGTTGTTGCCGCCCTGAAAAGGGGCGTCTTTTCCAAACACCGTCATCGGATCTCCCAACGCATCTTCGCCAACTGGTGTCGAGGGATTCCGCAGATACGGTCTTTTGCTGTTCGTGATGCAGTTGCCAGACGCATCTCCATTTTCGCAAAAGGAATTTTTTCATATTCACCGCTTTAGTTCTACTGAACTCTATGCCTGGCGCGGGGTTTTCTCGATACAACCAGCCCCCGGCGAATGGTCAGGAGGCTTCATAGACGAGAAAAACCATCCGTTTCATGCGTCTCGTCGCGCAAATAGAGTCCGCCCGCCGCGAAAACTTGCTGCTCGCCGTTCCCAAACGGGCTCTTTTGAAATTTCTCGTTGTCCTCGTCTGCGTTTTTGGGCTGCACTTGTCCAGCACCATCTGCGTCAGAACTCCATATTCCGGCCCTTGCATCTCCATTCCAGGCAAATCATCCGGCTGTTTTTCCCCTTCTGACGTTCCACACTGCATTTGCAGAATTGCTTCAATTCCCCGCCGCTTTCGCAATTCTCCGGATGGCCTTCCTTTGCTTTTTCGCCGTACAGCCAGCAAAGCGCACTTCCACGCGAACGCAAAAGGAGATTGCATCTCCGCATCATCGCATTCGGCTTCTTTCGAATTGCCCGCCCAAGGAGTGATTTTCACATCGCCAAACAAAAAGGAATCCGGGCCGGCGCCGCGGGTTCCTTTTTGTTTATTCACCAAAGAGATCAAACATGCTCAGCTGTTCTGCCCGAGAACTGCGCCAATCTCGCGCCATCTGATCCATATCCAGGGTGGCAAAGCTGTCGATGGGATATGCGCCCCGGGCAATCAGTCCCTGCGTCGAAGCATGTCCGCGCCAGGCATAAATCCAATCGCAATACCCATGCACAATGGCTTCGCTTTCACCGCGTTTGCCATCGGTATTGAACACGATGGCGGCATCCGAAAGCGCAAACAGCACGCGGTTTCTCGTAATCGCGTGGCTTATGGTAAACAGCGCATCGGGATGTTCCAAGGAAATTCCGGAACAGCGCGCCGCCAGTTCCCCGGCTTCGGCGAGTTCGGCGGTACGTTGTCCCATGCCGCCGCCCAGAATCTCGATCAGCTCTACGCCATATTCCTCCGCCATGCCTGCAGCCACATGGGATACGCCAGGTTCGCCTCCCGTAACCACCGCGTAGCCCAACCGCCCCGCATTGCGCACCAGCGTCTCCACGGCGTCTCTGGCCTCCGGCGTCGTGCGCACGCCGCCGATGCCCACCACCGCCACTTTCGGTTTTTCGGAACACGCGCCTTCACCATAGGCATAAAACATGGGCGGCGCCGCCTCTCCAAGGCGTTTGGTCAGGCGCTGAGGGTATTCTCCGTCGGATTGCGTAACCACGCGAATTCCTCGTTCATAGAAGCCTTCCAGCGCATATGTAAGCTGTACGCCACGATTGCACAGCGTAAAGATGCGATACGCCTCCTGCTCATCCACGTCCAGCTTGAGCATCAATCCGCTGATATCCACGCCCAGCAGCTTGCCCAGCCTGCCCATATCGCTTCCACGCACGCGCTGCTCCAGCCGGCGAAACTCCTGCGTATTCAACGGCCGTGCGTATTCCTCCCGATTGGGCGACAGCGCCATTGTCAGCAGCATGATGGCAAACGAATCGTCGTTGTATCCCACGATGTACAGACCTCCCGTATTCCGTCCATATTCAGTTCCACTGTCTCCCTATGTTTCCAAGGATTCGCGCAGTTTTTCCAGCGCCCGCTTTTCTATGCGGGACACATAACTTCTGGAAATCTTTAATGCTTTGGCCACCTCATGCTGATGCCGGGGTTCCCCGTCCAGCAACCCATACCGCATTTCGATCACCTGCCGTTCCCGTTCCGTCAGCACCCTTCGCAGCCGCGCCATGGCGCGTTGGGATTCAATGCTGCTTTCCGCCGCATCCGGAACGATATCCTTGTCCGTACCCAGCAAATCCATCAGGCGAATTTCGTTTCCTTCCTTGTCCACGCCAATGGGTTCGCCCAAACACAGGGTATTGCGGTTTTTCCGATTTGCGCGCAGATGCATCAAAATTTCATTTTCAATGCAACGGGAGGCGTAAGTGGTCAGCTTTCCGGCTTCCGGTCGAAACGTGTTTACCGCCTTGATCAGCCCAATGGATCCAATGGAGATCAAGTCGTCGCTTTCCACGCCGCTAGAGCCGTATTTTTTGGCAATATGCGCCACCAGTCGCAGATTGTGCTCAATCAAATCGCTTCTGGCCTGGGTATCCCCTTGCAGCAGCCGTTCAACCAGCGCCGCCTCCTCTGCCGCGTCCAACGGCTTTGGAAAGGATCCCCGTCCCGCCAGGTGCAAAACCAGCGCCCAGGCGTTTTGAGCAAGCCACACCGCCGCGTCCAACAAAAACATAGGGCGTCCCTCCTCCATGGAAGTATGCCCTATCATCCTATTCGCCCGTATCGCAAATTTGACCAAAGCGCTGGATTCGCCATGGCGAATCCGGCGCTTTGCATACGCCGCTATTCAGCGCTGCCCTCTGCACGCTGCCGCTCGTATTCCACCCAAGAATCGTAATACCGGGCTACATTGGCCTGATGTTCTTCCTTCGTCTTGGCAAACACCAATTCGCCGGAAGTCGCTTCCGCGGTACAATAGAACATATAGCCTGCATTTACATATTCCAGATCGGGATACAGGGCCGCCTCAATCGCCGCCTTTGAGGGATTGCAGATGGGGCCCGCAGGCAGGCCGTCCATCTGATATGTGTTGTAATTGTTGACCGCATACAGCTCGTCCTCCGAAACAATCAGGGATTCACTGCCTGTAAGATATGTGGCGGTGGGATCGCTCTCCAGTCGCCACCCCGCGTTCAATCGGTTGTGCAACACGGCCGCAACCTTGGCATAATCCGATGTCTTTCCGGCTTCCTTTTCCACAATGGAAGCCAGCACAAGGGTTTGATTCATGGTAAGCGTTGTTTGATAACGCTCCACCTCATGATAATTCCCTTCCTCATCTGCATAATACTGCGTGCTGTCCGAATAGAACACGTCGTCGATCACGCTATTGTTTTGACTCAGCAGCTTGCGAATGACGTCCTCGCCGTTCGCGGAACGGAAAATCCGATACGTATCCGGCGCAAGATACCCTTCCAACGCATACTTTCGTCCCTGCAAACTGCCCTCCGCCTGGGCCTCGCTGAGCGCATAGGAGGACGCCACAAATCGATTGACGTCATTGCACATGCTCAGGAAGTCCTCACGGCTGGAAATAATGCCTTCCTTCAGCAAATAATCCGCAATATCCTCGCAAGTCCAGCCGGGAATAATGGTGATGGTGCGTTCATTGGTCTGACTGCCAGAGGAAAGCTCCGCGATGATGCCGTTTACGTTCATGGACGGCGACAACGAATACGTTCCATAACTGATGGAATTCGTCAATCCTTGAAATTGCACCATGTATTTGAACACGCTGGCATTTCGCAACAAGTTTTCATCCACCAATTTTTTGGCGATGCCTGTGATCGAAGTGCCTGGCTCAATCTGAAAATCCACATAATCCGTGCTGTCCGGCGCCATGGGCATCAGATATTTCTCGTACAATTTGTTGTATCCCGTGGTAACAAGCCCTACAACGATCAGCAAACTGCACAGAAAGATCAGCACGGGGCGCACAATATGCCAAAGCCAGGCATACCAATACACGCCGTATTCCCGATCCTCATGCAGCGTCTTGATGTCATAGCGCTGCGTTTCCACGGCCTTCGCCGCTTTTTTCTTTCTGTTTGTAAATCTCCGTCTGGCTGCCATTTGTCCCTCCCGAACACGCCGTTGCCTAGTCGTGGGTCAGCATGTCCAAATCAATCCCTGCCACATCCGCAAGAATTTTGAATATATCCGACAGCATTCGCTGGAAGCGGAATTCCGCCAACAGATACTGGCTTACATCCGAATTAAATTGCAGCAGCGTGCCAATTTGCTGCATGCGCTGCATGTCCTCCTCCGGAAGTCTCTCTCCCGATGCCAGTTTCGCCTGCATGCGAAATTGCAGGCGCTTGTATTCATCCAGCAGCGCTTTGTTGGTGCTGTCGTCGTACGCCGTCTCCTTTAAGCGCATATATTCCCGATATTCTTCGCTCTCCCGAAGGCTGTTGGCCAGTTCATGGGCCTTGTCGTATGGATTCATAGATTTCCTCCATGCTTTGGACGAACAAATCCGTCCCTTGGTTCCCCCATCAAATCTCCACGATGATCGGCAAGATCATGGGATTGCGTTTGATGGTATCAAAAATATAACGCTGAACCGATTCCCGAACGTCGTTCTTCACGCGTCCCCAGTCGGAAGAATCGATGGGCCCAAAGGCCTCCAGCGCGCGAATGGCGGCGCCGCGAGCGCCTTCCACCAGCGCATCCGCTTCCCGCATATATACAAAACCGCGGCTGATGATGTCCGGACCGGATACCACGCTTCCCAGTTCGTGATCCACGCCCATCACGACGATGAGCAACCCGTCTTCCGCCAGATGCTTCCGATCCTTCAACACCACCGCGCCCACATCGCCAATGCCCAAACCGTCGATGAGCACGTTTCCGCTGGGGACGCTGCCGGCAAAGTTCATGCTCTGCTCGTCTAATTCGATTGCCTCCCCAAGTTCCGGAATCAAGACATTCTCTTCCGGCATGCGCATGGCGCGGGCAAGATTTGCATGATGGTACAAATGGCGGTATTCTCCATGCACCGGCACGAAGAACTTGGGCCGGGTAAGCGCGTGCATCAGCTTCAGTTCCTCCTGACACGCATGGCCAGAAGCGTGCACCTCCGCCAGGGCTTCGTAAATTACGTTGGCGCCCGTGCGCACCAATTGATTGATCACCCGGGAAACGCTCTTTTCGTTGCCCGGAATGGGCGTGGAGGAAATGATCACCATGTCGGACGGACGAATTTCCATCTTCCGATGCTCCGCAAACGCCATGCGGGAAAGTCCGCTCATGGGTTCGCCCTGGCTCCCCGTCGTGATGACGGTAATCTCGCTGTCGGGATATCGATCCAGGTTGTCCACGGAAATCAGTCTGCCCTCCGGAATCTTCAATTCCCCCAGCTGCATCGCAACCCGGGACACATTCACCATGCTCCTGCCCACCATACAAACCCTTCGGCCATGGCGCACAGAGGAATCCACCACGGATTGAATGCGGTGCACATTGCTGGCAAACATGGCAATGATCACCCTGCCTGCCGCCCGATCGAACAAATCGTTGATCGTTTCTCCGACTCTTTTTTCGGACATGGTATAACCCGGACGCTCTACATTGGTGGAATCCGCCAACAGCGCCAACACGCCTTCCTGCCCTAAGGCAGCAAGTCTGCCCAAATCAATGGGGTCGCCGTCCACAGGCGTATAATCCACCTTGAAGTCGCCGGTATGCACCACCGTGCCCACAGGGGTGTGAATGGCCAACGCGCAAGCACCCGCAATGGAATGGCTTACCTTGATAAACTCCACCTGAAACACACCCATTTGCACGGTGTCTCCCGGATTTACCACG
>JAQXRL010000185.1 GCA_029218505.1 Eubacteriales bacterium
CTGCCCGATGAGCTCTACGTCATTCTGGAGAACACCAACGCAGTCAAACGGCGGACACTTCAAGCCCGGCTCAACAGTGCGCGAACCAGATGCCGGGGGTATAAACTTATGGGTTTCCGCGGATTCGTCTGCTACAAGCCATATGTAATTGTATTGAAAGCATTCGTTCCAACTTTTATTTACCGAAATATCCATGCCTGGAAATTAAGTCATAGCGATCATACCTGAAGGAAGTGAAATCTTCCATGAAAAAGATTCTTTTTTTGATCCACGACCTTGGCCAGGGCGGCGCCGAAAAGGTTCTGGTCAATCTGGTCAACAACATGGATCGGTCAAAATTTGATATTTCTGTGACGGTGCTGTTTGGCGGCGGCGTCAATGAGCAGTTTTTGGCTCCGGACATTCACTTTCATGCGGTATTTCCAAAGGAGGTGCCGGGAAATAGCAAGCTCATGAAGCTGCTGACGCCGGCGCAGCTCCACAAGCTGTGTGTGAAAGAGCATTATGACATTGAGGTTTCTTATCTTGAGGGTCCCTCCACCCGAGTCATCAGTGGGTGCCAGAACGAAGATACCAAGCTGGTATGTTGGATTCATCGCACAGTTTCAAGCATGGAAGATATTGCTGGCTCTTTCCGCAACATTCAAGAAGCACGGAACTGCTATAGCCATTTCAATCAAATCGTGTGTGTTTCCAAATGGACAAAGCAGGCTTTTTTACAAGCGTTTCTGGAACAATCCAATGTAATTGTTTTGTACAACACAATTGAAAGCCAAAAGATTCTGGAACAGGCGAAGCTTCCGATTCCGGATGGTCTATTCCATACCAATGAGATTAAGCTCATCGCCGTAGGAAGCATGAAGCCGGTCAAAGCATTTGACCGTTTGATTCGCATTCACGACCGTTTGCGGAAAAGCGGCTATCCTGTCCATACTTACTTTTTAGGCATAGGTCCTGACTTTGAGAAGCTTCAAAATCAGGCTGCTGAGCTTAATCAAAGTGATACAATTACCTTCCTTGGCTATGAGACAAATCCGTACAACTATGTTGCAAAAGCTGACTTGTTCGTTTGCTGTTCTTTATCAGAGGGCTTTTCCACTGCCGCCACCGAAGCGCTGATTGTGGGAACACCGGTCTGCACCGTGGAGGTCTCCGGCATGAAGGAAATGCTGGGTGAGAACAATGAATGGGGAGTCGTGACGGAAAACAGCGAGGAAGCCCTTTATGATGGGATTAAAAAATTACTGGATTCTCCTGACTTGTTGGCGTACTATAAAAGCCGCGCGAGCCTGCGGGGCCAGAACTTTCGCGCAGAAGAAACCGTCAAAGATGTGGAACAAATGTTGCTCCAGTTAAAGGAATGATTGATTTTGAATATAAAAGAAACCGTTAAACATCTGCTTTACGAAAAAAATCCTGTTGCGATCCGCAGACGGGAGAAGATGCGGGAGGCGCTTACCAATACCACACCGACATTTTTGTGTCCGAACTGTATCGGAGGCATTCTGTTTCACGACTTAGGCCTCCAATTCCGGTCTCCTACAGTAAACCTGATGATGCTGCAAACGGATTTTGCAAAGTTTGTTCTTGATCTGGACCATTATCTGGCAGAGGAACTTGTCTTTTTTAAGCACCCGGAGTATGAGTGTCCATGTGCGCGTTTGGGAGATATCACGCTGCACTTTACCCACTATCACACGGAAGAAGAAGCGGCACGGAAATGGGCGGAGCGTTCTGCCAGAATTGACCGGGATAACCTGTTCGTTTTCATGGAAGAGCGTGATGGTTTGACCCGAGAAGATATTTTACGGTTGGGTAGCATCCATGCAAGAGGGCTGGTCGTGTTCACCGCGAACGCCTATCCTGACATTCCTTATACCTTACAGATTCCAAAATATGCATCCGATGGCGAAGTCGGCGATATTCTGGCGAAATCCTATTGGAATGACAGTCGGGAATATGAGAAGTATTTCGATTTTGTGAAATGGTTTAATAAAGCCGGTTGTGAATCCGATTTTGACATATTACCGTACACAAAGGGGACACATAAATGAACTGGATAAAGGAATTTGTCTATCGCCTGCGAGGAGAATATACAACCGAAAAGCTGGTTTCTATGGGTATGCAAGTTGGGGAAAATTTTAAGCGGTTAAACGGTGTGATTCTGGACCCAGGCCATTGTTGGTTGATTGAGATT
>JAQXRL010000186.1 GCA_029218505.1 Eubacteriales bacterium
GCGGATCATGTGGTGCAGGCGCTGAACGCCGGCAAACACGTGCTCAGCGAAGTGACCTGCTGTACCAAGCGGGAGGACTTGCCGCGCATCGCGCAAGCCGTTCGGGAATCCGGCAAGCGGTACATGCTGGCGGAAAATTACGTATATATCCGTTCCTGGACCATTGTCCGCAACATGGCGGCCGCAGGCCTGTTCGGCGAAATCTATTATGCGGAATCCGACTATCTCATGGATTTTCAGCTGCGCCCGGGCTTTCCGGAAAAACTGCAGCCGTGGCGCAAGGAAGTTTACTTCGGCCGGAAGGGTCATCCCTATATAACCCATACCTTGGGGCCCTTGGCGCACATCATGGGAGAGAAAATCAAAACCGTGTCCTGCATGGGCGCCGGAAATCAGTACGATTTGCCCGCGGACAATACCTGCGTGCTGATGCTGCAAACCGAAAAGGACCATTTGATTCGCCTGCGCAACAGTTTTGTGGGCACGCGTCCGGATGTATACACCTATTACAGCATTCAGGGCACGCAAGGCTGTTATCAGGGTCCGCAAGGTCCCACGGACTTCCACAAGGTGCATATCAAGGGACTGTGCCGGCCCGGAGAATGGCGCAACCTGTTTGACTTTGCCGGATTCCTGCCCGATGCGTGGCGGATGTACACCGATAACGGCGTGCGTTATGACGACACCGTGGACAACGGAACTTCCATGTACGATTCCGGATGCGCGCTGATGCAGGATGAATTTGCCCAGGCGCTGATATTTGGCACGGAAATGCCCATTTCCCTGGAAGCGGCGCTGAACTGGACCGCAGCCGGCCTGCTGAGCGAGGATTCCATCGTGGGCGGCAGCATCCCCGTGCAAATTCCGCAATACTAACGCAGCGCCTCATGGAGAAAGAAGTGTGAAATATGGACAAACTCAAAGTCGGCATTGTCGGCTTGAATCGCGGCGGACGCCACGCATATGTCGCCCAATTCAGCCGAAATCTTCTCGTCAACGCGGTGTGTGATCTGAATCTGGAAAAGGCGAAGGCACTGGCGGAAAAATATCGCATTCCCGCCTATTACGGCGATTACGCCGAAATGCTTGCTTCCGCGGACATCGACGCTGTAATCGTTGCCACGCCCATCGGCAATCATGTGGATCATGTCGTCATGGCGCTGGATGCCGGCAAGCACGTGCTCAGCGAAGTTACCGCCGCCACAACCATGGAGGATCTTGCGCGCCTGGACGCCGCAGTACAGGCTTCCGGCAAAACATATATGATGGCGGAAAATTACGTATACTTCCGGCCGCTTACGATTTTGCAGCGCATGATTCAGGAAGGGCTGTTGGGCGAAATCTATTACGCAGAGGGCGATTATCTGAAAGATTTCGAATACTATCCCAATTATCCTCACATTGGCGGATGGCGGGAACCCACCTATTTCGGCCGAAGAGGACATCCCTACATCACCCACAGCCTGGGGCCCATTGCCACGCTGATGGATGAGCGCGTCACGAAGGTGGTGTGCATGGGAGCGGGAAGGCATGAACGCTTTGTGGCGGATCACACCTGCGCGCTGATGTGCAAGACGGAACGCGGTCACATGATTCGCCTGCGCAACAGCTTTATCTCGCCCAGGCCGGATAACTTCCTATATTATAGCTTTCAGGGCACCAAGGGATGCTTTCAGGCAGCCCAAGGACCCACGGATTTCCACAAGGTGCATATCCAGGGACTGTGCAAGCCCAATGAATGGCGCAATATTGATGATTTTGCGGGATTTTTGCCCAAAGACTGGGCACGCCTGGACGGATTGCGCTATGACGATCTCACCGGATATGACAGCGGCACGCCGCTGATGCAGGAAGCGTTTGCCCGCAGCGTGCTGGACGGCGTCGAGCCAAGCGTACCGCTGCATGCGGCAATGAACTGGACTGCCGCGGGGCTGCTGTCCGAACAATCCGTCAATCAAAACGCCGCGCCGGTGGATGTTCCGACGTATCGGTGACGCGCGAACGCGAAAGGGCTTTGCTCGGGCGCATGCTCATGTATTGCAGCCCCAATCAGGAGGAACGGCGAGAAAACTGGTCTGCCGGAGCGCTTGGCCAGGGCATATCGCCTGTGGTTGCCTGATGAAGAGGGCATCGGGATGATTGCCAGTTCCATGCTTTGCAAATTCGGCGAACAAGAAATACGAGCACGACGCATGCGCCGTCGTGCTCGCAGGCGGTCGAAAAACGCAGGGATAGCACGAGAAGGCTTGGGGCCACTCAAATTCCAATCGTGGCCGGCGGCGTGTACGGCGACCACGGGCGCGGCAGGGGAACTTGCTTCCCCGTCCACCAGCTTGTCAAAAAGTCTTTTTTGCCAAGCTGCGAGCACGGCGCATGCGCCGTGCTCGATTCATCCTATTGCTCCGCTTTCGGGATTTCGACAGGAGAATTCCCCGGGAAAGCGGATGGCTGTGCTTGGAAGGACGATGCCGCATGCGCCTGTGAAAGGAAGCGCCGGCGATGGCTCGAACGCAAATGCGGACTCAATCCTTTTTGTGAATTTCACGAATGGCTTTGGCGATTTCCTTGTTTTTGGCCTGCTTTTTCCGCAAAGCGGCTTGCCGGTTCATGGCGAAATGGGTTTCCTGACGAAGGGACTGATAGCTGTTCCATCGCGGGACGGACAACTCTCCGCTGTCCAGCGCCGCGCGAATGGCGCATCCGGGTTCCCGGTTGTGTTGACAATCGGAAAAGCGGCAGCCTCGCGCGAGGATTTCTTCGATGTCCTGGAACGCATCGGCAACGCCCTCTTCCACGCACCACATTCCCAATTCCCGCATGCCAGGCGTATCGATGATCATTGCGCCGCAGGGCAGCAGAAATAGCTGCCGATGGGTGGTGGTATGTCTGCCCTTGGATGCGTCCACATTGCGCGTGGCGTTGACGGGCATCAGCGTTTCGCCGGCCATTGCGTTGAGCAGGCTGGATTTGCCCACGCCGCTGGAACCCAGCAATACCAGCGTGACGCCGGGGCGGGCATAAGCGGCCAGCGCCTCCATGCCCAGGCCGGTATATGTGCTGACGGCGTGTACCGGCACGCCTGGCGCGATGTTCTCCACGGCGCAAATGTGGGCGCCAAAATCAGGGCACAGGTCTGCCTTGGTCAGCAAAATCACAGGCTGTGCGCCGGAGTCCCAAGCAACGGCCAGATACCGTTCCAAGCGCCTGGGATTGAAATCCCGATTGAGCGCCGTGACGATCAGCGCATAATCAAAGTTGGCCGCCACGGCCTGTTCTCTGGCATGGCCGCCGGGTTCGCGCCTGGCAAACAAAGAACGGCGGGGCAACGTTTCCAAAATGCGGCTGTCTCCAGATGGATTGTACTCCAGACGCACAAAATCACCGGTTGTTGGGTATGCCTGCCTTCCGCATCGGTATTCGCCGGGCTTCAGAAAGCCATATACCGTTCCGGAAGCGCAAACCAGTTCATATCGTTCCTTGTAGACGGCAGTGACCCGTGCAATGTCGTTTTCGGCTTCGCCCTGATAGCCGTAATCTCGTATTTGTATGGTAGTTTCGTTCATGGAAAGCCTCCTGTGTTTTGTCGTTCATGGAAATTGGAAACGGCGTTTTCATCTTGCATCATCCCCTTTCAAACGTTGCGAAAAAACGCTCCACAAGCAGCCTGTCAATGGCGCTGCATGTGGGGCGTTTTCCCGAAAAGACAACGCGGACGCACCATTCGGATGCGCCCGCGGATGTCTATGATTGCCTGCGGCGATTCATGAAAGGTTCTGGATTGCACGCGAAATACAGGGCCGTTTGCCCGGTTACGCATGCGGTATGCGGTTTTTAGAGGAAAGCCACCTCATAGAATACAACGCTCACACAAAACCGCTCCTTTCCTTCGCCATTGGCGATTCGATGCTTGTATTTTACTACCAAATTGCAATCGTGTCAAGTCTTTGTTGGCGGTGTTTTCTCCGAACGTTTTTGCCGGCATCCGCGATATCGGCTGGGCGCATTGCCCGTCTGATGCGTGAATTCTTTGGTAAAGCGGCTCAGGCTGGAAAAGCCTACTTCAGAGGCGATTTCCGTAATGCTTTTTTCCGTGGACAGCAGCAATTCCAACGCCCGGCGGATCCGGCAGGAGATCAAATATTGATGCATGGTTTGCTGGGTATGCTGCAAAAACAAGCGGTTGGCATAATTGGGATGATAGCCCACCGCGCCGCTGATTTGGGCATTGGAGAGGGGTTGGGCATAATTGTTCTGAATGAAGCGAATCATGGTGTTCACGGCTTGCGGATGCCGGGGTTGATCGCTGCATTGCGTCCGCGCGATTTGGGTGAGTACGGACGCCATTAACGCGCTGGCTCTGCCCTGGAAGAACAGGCGCTGATCCGCCAATTCCGCCTCGATTGCCAGCAATTCCGTCTCCAGAAAGGCCATGTCCGCAAGCGGCAAGGGTGCGCAGAGCATGGGGCAATCCACAATTTGCGGCGCGGAAAGAATCTCTCCGGTTTCTCCCGGAGAAAGCAGGGGAAGCGTTTGGGAAAGCGCGGCGTGTTCCCAGGTGAAATCAAAATTCACAATATAAAATAAAGGATCCGTACCGGCGGATGGCAAAATGGTGTATGGAATGCCCGCGGGAACCAACAGACAGGCGCCGGGTTGCATGACAAATGCGTCGCAGCCCTCCGTAAGCATGGTGCATTCGCCGGATTGCAGCAGAAACAGCCGGCAATCCCTGGCGATCACCGCGTGTCCGCAGCTGGAAGGACTGGGCATGAACAATCGCGCGAATCGCACGAAGGGACGAATTTCATGAAAATACATGTCGGTTTGCTCTCCCGTCCAAAAATCTTTGTTTTCGACAAAAACGGCGTTGATTTCGGGCTATATTATACCACGGAAACGCGTTATAATCAAACAAGAAATCTTGGGCGAAAAGAGGGGGAGCATCGTGTACAGGGCAATCGTTACCTATACGGATGGAACCAGCCGGGAAAAAGAATTGCAAATGCGGGAGACGGAACGTGGTTTTGCGGTCACGCTGCCTTGCGGGCAGATAGAAAAACCGGCGGAGCGCGTGGATTTTATGCCGGATTATGCCTCTGCCCGGGAAGGCGAGGAAGGATATTTTGCGCTCAATAACGATTTGATCCGCTTTTCCGGCCATGAGGATGCGGTTTATGAAACGGGCTATTGCTTGATGCACTTTTTTGGCGTAAAGACGCCCAGAGCGTGTTTTGCGGCGGTGGTCACGGGGCTGTGGAGTCAGCATAGCTTTGTGGTTTCCCGGGAAAAGGGCGTATATTCCATTCATCCGCGCTTTGTGCTGGATGGGCAGCCTGTGGAAGAGGATATGCAGGTGGAATACACATTTCTCACGGACAAGGATGCCGATTACAGCGGCATGGCGCGGGTGTATCGGGAATACCAGCTTCACCGGGGCGGCTGCCGGCTGATTCGGGACCGCATGAACGACGATTTGCGCTATGCGATGGATGCGCCGGAGATTCGCATTCGGCAGGCGTGGAAGCCTGTGCCGACGCCGGTGGAGGAACAGACGGACGAAAACGAGCCGCCAATGCATGTGGCGGCGGACTTTGAACGGGTGGGGAAAATTCTGGACGCATGCAAGGCCCACGGCGTGGACAAGGCGGAATTCTGCCTGGTGGGCTGGAACAAAAGCGGCCACGACGGGCGTTGGCCCCAGGCGTTTCCTGTAGAGCCCGCCTTGGGCGGAGAAGCAGGATTGCGGAATTTGACGCAAAAGGCGAAGGATATGGGATATCGCATGGTGTGCCACACCAACGCCACGGACTGCTATTCCATTTCCAACCGATGGAGCGACAGCCTGCCCATGCGCGGAAGGAACGGAGAAATGCAGAAAAACGCCCAGTGGGGCGGCGGCAGAATGTACAACATGTGTCCCGCTTCCGGCGGAGAGGACTTCATGTATGAGGATCTGCCCAAGGTGCGGGATTTGGGGTTCCATGGTCTGCATTATATCGACGTCATTACATGCGTGCCGCCCCGGCGCTGTTTTTCCCAAGAGCATCCCTGTTCTCAGAGCGACTATGTCCGGTCCATGGATCGCATAGCCCATCGCGCGGCGGAATTGATGGGCGGCTTCCAATCCGAGGGCGCATATGATTATATCGCGGATGTTTGCGATATGGTGTTGTATGTGGACTTCCATATGTTTCATCCGGCGCATCCGCTGATTGATGAAAAAATCCCCATGTGGCAGCTGGTGTATCACGGAATCATTCTCAGCAATCCCGGCCCGGCGACGGTGAATTACCCCGTAAAGGATTGGAAGAGCCAGCTGAAGTTTGTGGAATACGGCGGGCATCCGGCGATTTATATTCATTCCAAATTCGTGGGTGGAGACAGGAGCAACTGGATGGGCGACGAGGATCTCACCTGCGGCAGCGACGAGGAAATTGAAAGAACCGCGCAGGCAATTGGAGGCGTCTGCGAAGAATACCGGAATATGAAGGATTTGCAGCTGGAAACCATGGAGCGCCACGAGCAAATTGCCCGGGATGTGTTTGTCACGGTGTACGAAAGCGGAACCCGCGTCATCTGCAATTACCGGGACGAGGCGTTTGAGGCGGAAAATGTGACGGTCGCGCCCCGCGGCTATGCGGTGATCCGGCCATGAATTTTTCCGTAGGCTACCAGCTTCGCCCATCTTCGGACTGGGTGGACGCCATTGTGGAAAATCAGGCGCGGGTTGCGGAAGTGTATTTTGCCTGGCCGGGCTTTGCCAACGGTCGCAGCGATGCTTCGCAAGCGGCGGGGTTTTCCCCATGGCAGGCGCAGGCGCGCCTGGAGGCGGATCTTTCCCGCATTGCGGCGGCGGGCATTCCCACCAATTTGCTGCTGAACGCCATGTGTTACGGCGCGGAGAGCCAGGCGCGAAGCCTGTTCAACCGCGTGGGCGAGACGCTGGACGACGTGTCCCGGCGGTTTCAAACCCGTTCCGTGACAACCACGTCGCCGCTCATCGCGAAGTTTGTGCATGAAAATTTCCCCGGAATGGAAGTGCGCGCTTCGGTGAACATGGAGATTGGCTCTGTTCGGGCGATGGAGACGGTGGAGGCCTATTTTGATGGGTTTTATCTTCAGCGGGAGCTGAACCGGCGTCCCGAAGCCATTGAACGCATGAAGCGTTGGTGCGACGGGCGGGGAAAACGGTTGTATTTCCTGGCGAACAGCGGCTGCGTGGCAGATTGCGCCATGCATGTGTTTCATGACAACCTGGTCGCGCACGAACGGGAAATTGCCGGCCGGGACAATGCCTATGATTTTCACGGCGTGTGCTGGGAACGTTTGAGCGATCCGGAGCACCGCGGAGAATATCTTCGCAACGCCACGTTTGTGCGCCCGGAGGATTTGCATCTGTATGCGCAATGGTTTTCGGTGGCGAAGCTGGCGACGCGGGCAAACCGGGATCCTGCCGGCGTGTTGCGGGCGTACATGGCGGAGCGATACAGCGGCAGCTTGCCTGCGCTGATGGAACCAAACCATGAGGGGGCCTTCGCGCCGGACGTGCTGGAAAACGGCGCTTTGCGGGCGGATTTCGGCAGACATGTCATGGAATGTTCCCAGGAATGTGACAAATGCGATTATTGTATCCGCGCGTTCCAAGGGGCGCTGATACATTTGAATGGAGATGAGTTTCTTTGCTGACAAGTGAAATGGTAAAGCAGGCTGCGCTGGCGGCCGGCGCGGATAAATGCGGCATCGGCAGCATGGATCGCTTTGAGGGCGCGCCCAAGGACATGGATCCGCGAAGGCTGTTCCCGGAAGCAAAATCGGTGATCGGAATGGTGTTTCGCATTCCTCGCGGTGTGCAGCAGGGCATCGAACAGGGCACGCAGTTCTATCAATATCCCTCCATGGCCTATGGCGGAATCAACGAAATTTTCGCGCCTTCGGTGCTGTATCGCGTGGGAAAACTGGTGGAGGACAACGGTTATGAAGCAATGGTATATCGCAATACCGGCGCCCGTGGCATCGTGTCCGACATGGATGGAAGCCAGGGAAACACCATTTCCCCGGAAGAACAGATCGAAGTAAACGAGCATGCCAAAACTCAAACGGCGCACCATCGTTCCGTGCAGTTTTCCCGCCCCACGAGGGAAGACACCTCTGCGCCGGATTTGCAGTTTCATTTCCGGCTGGCGGGCGTCGCCTGCGGGCTGGGCGAGATTGGCCTGAGCAAGATGTTCCTTACCAAGGAATTTGGTCCGTTGCAGCGGCTGGCGTTTATCTTTACGGATGCGCCGCTGACGCCGGATCCATTGTACGATGGCGAGCCGTTATGCCGCAAATGCGGCGCGTGCATCCGGGAATGCCCCGGCGGTTGCCTGAGCAAGACGGAACGCATCACGGTAAATGTGGGTGGAAAAATTTGCGAATGGGCCAAGCTGGATGAGTGGAAGTGCTATGCGTTTTACACCCACGGCGGAAGGTATTACAATCCTTTTGTGCCCAAGGAAGTGTTTGACAAAAATGAAAACGGCAGTCTGGACATCTTGGAGGGCAAGGCGAAGGCGGACGAGCAGGGCGTAATCAACGTATACACGGCGCTGCAAAAGTATTTCCCAACCTGGGTGGGATACAACATGGCGCGTTGCGGCGGCTGCATTCGCGCCTGCGTCAGCATGCTGGAGAAAAAAGGCGGTTGCATGGAAGGGCGCTTCCAGGAGCCTTTGCGCACGGGCAAGGCATGGAAGATGGATCGATAGGAGGCGGCGCAATGCTTACCAGAGAAATCATCATGGAAAAGGCGCGGGAATATGGCGCGGATCTATGTGGATTCGGCGATGTTTCCCTGTTTGCCGGCACGGATCCCCAAAGAAATCCCCTGTGCATTCTGCCCACGGCCAAGAGCGTTTTGGGGTTTGCGTTTCGCACGCCCAGGGCGTTGTATGAAACGGCGGAGAGAGGATATCAGTATGCCAACCTGACGACCATGGGCGTGAAGGTGCTGGATGAGGAATGCAGCGAAATCTTTTTGCTGAAGATGGCGCGGCTGATTGAAAACGAGGGCTACGATGCCTGTGTGCAGCGACGCGTGTCCAATTTGCGCATCAAAGGAGATCACACCCAGAATCCGGAAGTGGTGGATACCTATGAACTGTCGCTGGCGGAGGCTGTGGCGCCCGGAAAGCCGGCGCCGGATGTCATTTTGGACTTCGCCCAAGCGGCGGAGATTTGCGGCATGGGCAAGGCGGGGCGCACGGGCAGCGTGCTTACGCCCCGGTTCGGTCCATTCCAACGCTTCGTTTTCATCGTGACCAATTTGCCCTTTGAGACATACGACGCGCCCTTTTCCCAGGATTTGTGCGATGGCTGCATGGAATGCGCAAAGGCGTGCAAGGGAAACGCCATTGATGAACATGGGCTGGATACATGGCAGTGCAGCGTGTATTATCGCGGCGCCCACAGCAGCAACCCCTACATGACGGATGAAATTCTGGCGGACGAGCCGGATCGCGAGGCTATTTTACGCGGAGAAAAGCGGTTCGACCGGGAAAGTGCCCGGGCAATTTATCCCAAGCTGGACTTTTTGCCGTCGCACCTGAAGGGGTATTCGCCCTGCATGTGCGGAAAGGCATGCGATTTGGCGTGTTACCGCCATTTGATGGCCCGGCGGGCGGAACTGCAAAAGGAGTGTGACAAGCGGTGAGCGATCTCAAGCAGAAGGTGGTTGCCTGCCTGAAGGAGCAGGGCGCAGACTTGGTTGGTTTTGGCGGCGCGGAACGCTTTGAGGACACCATCGTTCCGAAAATTTTTCCCCAGGCCAAAACGATCATTTGCGCGGCGTTTCGGGTGCTGCGGGGCGCACACCGCGGCATTGAGGATGGAACGACGTATTATCAATATACCACCATGGGGGTAGAAACCATGGAGGAAAACGTCATGCCCCTGGCGCTGTTGCGCGCGTGCGCATTGCTGGATGATATGGGATATTCCGCGTTGCCCCAACGCCGTCATCAAACGGTGCTTGCGGAGAAGGAAGGGACCAATCCGGAAGTGCAATATGAGGAGATTCGACGCGGCCGCAAGACGGAACTGGAGCTGGATTTTGATGAAACGGCAAGGCGGTGCGGCCTTGGAGAAATCGGATTGCATGGCGGT
>JAQXRL010000187.1 GCA_029218505.1 Eubacteriales bacterium
TGGAAATCAGTACCCGATGCTGACCGTCGGCCAGCATTTTTTCATATTCCCGGGACACGAATTCCGCCCCGATGGCCGTTTCCTGCACGTCCGCAAACCCCAGCTTTGTCAGCCCCTGGCGCATGTCCTCAATGCCGCCCACATCGAAAGCGGCGATAAAGGAAGGCGCGATGCCTGCCACCACGCGCTTGCCCGCGCGAATGGCCGTCTTTACCGCAGCCGCGTCGGCACGAACTTCTTTGGCGTTTTGAGGACACACGACATAACAACGACCACACAGGATGCATTCGTCTTCGATGATCTGCGCCTGGTTTTCCGAAAAACGGATGGCCTTTACGGGGCAGTTGCGAATGCATTTGTAGCAATCCTTACAGCCGGATGGCTTGAGCTTCAAATAGGTTTCCATGGGGACATCGCCTCGTTTCCAAAGATGTGGTTGGAGAAAAGATGCTGGTTATGCCAACTTGGGCAATACTTCGTTTTTGAAAAACGTTTCGGTGTCGTCGGGCTTGAGCGAGTATTTTTGTCCGTCCAGCGTTACGCAGACTCCGTTCATGCAATCGCCCATGCAGAATTGTCCGGCCATTTCCACCTGATCCTGAAGGCCGTTTTCCGCCACCAGCGCCTGCATCTTTTCCACGATTTGACGCGAGCCTTTCAGATGACAGGAGCTACCGATGCAAATGGTGATTTTCATGATGTTTCCCTCCGTTATGTTTTCTTTTTTCGCTCACCGCTGCCGGCATGCGAGATGGTTCTGTATTTATGATTCTATGTCGGCCTCGGAATTCCTGCCGGAATTTGTCGAATGCGGAGTTTCCCGTGCTTCTTCCCGGGCGATTCTTTCGGAAAGATGGTTTGACAACACGGCCAAAGACGCCGCCATGTTTTCCGATTGTACCAGCACGCCTTCCGGCACGGTTAGCGTTGCCGGCGCAAAATTCCATATTGCCAATACGCCTGCCGATACCAATTGGTCGCATACTGCCTGTGCCTGGGATGCCGGCACGGTGATGATGCCAATGTGTACGTTCAGCCTTCGCACAAGATCGGCCATGCGCTCCATGGGATACACAGGCTTTTCGCAGGACGTTTTTTCGCAAGCTGCTTCCTCGCGGTCGAAACCCGCCACAATGTTCAGGCCGTAGGCGCGGAATCCGTCATAGCCCATGAGCGCCCGCCCCAGCTTTCCCGCGCCCACCAATACTGCGTCATGAGCGTTGTCATATCCCAAAAAGGTTTCAATTTCCCGAATGATATCGCATGTCACATATCCCACCCGAGGCCGGCCGGATGTGGAAACGGACGCCAGATCCTTGCGCACCTGCACCTGATTTAGTCCCAACGCTTCGGCAATGGCAGTGGCCGAAATGTTGGGGCGCGTTCCTTCCACGCGGCGCAGATATGCCAGATACATGGGCAGGCGCTTCAATGTTTGGGTGGAAATTGCGGTGGACAAGGATATCATCCCTTCCTTTCTGCTGGATGTAAGTATAACAGAAATATGTTATCGATATATATTTATCGATATTAAATTATCGAAATAATTTTGAGGATGCCCGCAAGGCGATTCGAAAGGAACCCCATGGATCTTCGTCAGATGTATTCTGTCAAAATTCGAAAAAAATGCAAAAATCAGATTGTGTAATCCGAAGGAATCTGTTATAATTAATTCGGTTAAATCAAGGATGCAGCGATACGGATGAAATGACAATATTGGAGGAAGTTCATATGACAGTGTCCCTGAATGGCAGCTGGAAACTGTATTACCATGCGGACGGGCGGGAACTGCCGGAATATCCGGCGTGGCCCTGCATTGAGGCGCAGGTACCGGGAAACGTAGAATTGGATCTGTGGCGCGCAGGCGTGGAAAAGGATCCGTTTTTTGGCGAGAACATTTACGATTATCGCAAATATGAGTTTTATCGTTGGGTTTTCGAGAAAACGTTTGAACTGCCCGAAAAGACGGATGATCGGCTGAATCTGGTGTTTGAGGGCCTGAACACGTTTGCGGACGTATATGTAAACGATGTCTTTGCCGGCCATTGCGAAAACATGTTCATTGCGCATGCGATGGACGTGACGGAAGCGGTCCATGCCGGAAAGAACGTGGTGCGGGTGATGATCGCATCCGCGGCAAACACGGTGAAGGACATGGATTTTCCTGTATACATTCGCGCGGGCGAAAACGGGGATGAATTCAGCCGCGAGCGCAAGCCGCCCCATTCCTTCGGTTGGGACATTATGCCCAGATTTCCTTCGGCGGGCATGTGGAGAGGCGTTCGATTGGAAAGCGTAAAGGCGAATCGCATTACGCAGACTTATTTTGCCACCCGGTCTATCGATTTGGATGAAGCGGAGATTGCTTGCAGCTGGCGCTTTACCGTGGATGATTTTGTGCCGGAAGGCTATTCGGTGCGTATAACGGTGGGCGACGCGGTGATGGAGAAGCCAGCCCTGTTTTGCAGCGGTTCCGGCTCCCTTCGGCTGAAGCATCCCCGCCTGTGGTGGCCGAGGGGATACGGCGAAGCCAATCTGTATACCGCGAAAACAGAGCTTTTGCACAACGGAATCGTTTTGGACGCGGTGGAGGAGACCATTGGCGTGCGTCTGCTGAAAGTGGAGCATGTCATGAAGCCGGGAGACGAAGGGGAATTCAAGATCATTTGCAACGGATGTCCCATTTTGGCAAAGGGCAGCAACTGGGTGCCGCTGGACGCCATGCACAGTCGAGACGCGGAGCGATACGAAAAGGCGCTGGCGTTGTTTGACGAGGCCAATTGCAACATTGTGCGCTGCTGGGGCGGCAATGTATACGAGGATCACGCGTTCTTTGATCTGTGCGACCGGTATGGCATCATGGTGTGGCAGGACTTTGCCATGGCTTGCGCGACGTATTCTCATGATGAAGCGTTTCTCAAGTCGATTGAGGAAGAAGCCAGCGCGGTGGTGCGCAAATTGCGCAACCATGCTTCCATCTTGCTGTGGGCCGGAGACAACGAATGCGATGAAGGCTTGGATGGCCGCGGATACCACATTGGCAATCGTTATAATCCCATTACCCGGGAAGTGCTGCCCAGAGCGGTGCGCATGAACGATCCATATCGCATGTTCCTGCCTTCTTCGCCGTACATTGATTTCGGGATTGCCCGTTATCAGGTGCCGGAACAGCACAATTGGGGCGCAAGGGCGTATTTCAAGGACGATTTCTACAAGCAGACCTCTGCCCACTTCATCAGCGAATGCGGCTATCACGGCTGTCCCGCGCCGGAAACGCTGGCGAAATTCCTGCCGGCGGACAAGCTGTGGCCCATGACGAATTCCGCATGGAAAACCCATAACACGGATTATCTCCTGGGCGAACAAAGAGGATACGACCGCAACCAATTGATGGAAGATCAGGTGCGCATTTTCTTCGGCGAAGTGCCGGATACGCTGGAAGCGTTTTCAAAATTGTCCCAGGTGGTACAGGCGGAAGCTAAAAAGTTCTTTGTGGAGCGTACGCGCATCAAAAAATGGCGGCGAACGGGCATCATCTGGTGGAATATGCTGGATGGATGGCCGCAGATTTCCGATGCGATCGTGGATTATTATTTCACCAAAAAACGCGCCTTCCAATACATCAAGCGGATTCAGCAAAAGACATGCCTGATGATGGATGAACTTTCGGATTGGAGCCACGACGTGGTGTTGGGCAATGACAGCTGGGAAAACTTCCGGGTGCAGTGGCAGGTGACGGATGGAGACAGCGGCGAGGTCGTGCTGCAAGGTGAAACCATGTCTCCGGCGAACGAAAACGTGAAGCTGGGTTCGGTGCGAATCATGCCCGGCCAGCAAAGATTGTTCCTGCTCACCTGGGAAGCGGACGGGAAGCGCTACGGGAACCACTATATCACGGGATTTCCCTGCTATGACGCAAATACCGTGCTGGGCTGGCTGGAGAAAATCGACAAGCTCCCCTGTGGAGAAGCGTAATTCAATTGCGTTGGATTGCAGTCCCGGCGCCGCATTGACGGCGCCGGGCGTTTTTTTTGCATGGTTATGTGGACACAAATTATTGACATACTGAACAATTTGTGCTAAAATCAATGCCATATTGGCGAGGTATTGATACAAAAAGAGGCGCTTTGATGACATATAAAAATTCCATTATGGTGAAAATGGTTTTGCTGTTTCTTGCGGCGGCGATCCCGTTGTATGCAGTGGGATTAGGCATTTATTCCATCTGCGGCCAGCAAATTGTGAATGAAATTTTGGGAACAAAGCGTTCACAGATGGAATATTATGTACGCTCCATGCAGGATGAGTTGAACCGCGTGGTGATGCTGGAAGCCATGGTGTTAAAGGACAGCGATCTGGGCAGTCTGGCCAACCGGTATTCTTATTTCAGCGATTATGAACGAGGGCGCAGGATAAACGCATTGCGGAAACAGTTGGTGAACATTCGCCTTTCCAGCGCCTATGTCCAGACGGTAACGGCGTATATGCTGCCGTTGGGGAAAAAGTTAAACGACTATTCCGGCCTGGACGCGATGTCGGAAGAGGACTTATTGTTTGCGAAGGGCATTGCACAAAACGCGGGAAAGGTCATTTCCACGGAGAACGACGGTTTGTATGCAGCGATTTCCTTGATGGATGGGGAAAAACAACTTCTGTATGCGCTGACGGCGCAGCTTTCCGCTTCGCAATTGCGAAGGGATCTGGAGCAGCTGGAAAGCGGCGTTCCTTCCCAAAGCATCATGGTTTTCGATGGTGAAAGCGTTCTTGCATGTACGAATGACGGCGCGTTGGATTTGTGGCGGCAGGCATATGAGAATCAGACGGAAGAAAGCGTTCTCGTCCAAAAACTCACCTTAAATGGCGCGCGATATTATGTTACCAGCGTGTATTCTTCGTTTGCGCGCATTACATTGATCAATTTTATTCGGGAAAGCGACTTGCTGGCGGTGTCTTTGCGATATTTGCCGTATTTGTTGGCGCTGACAGGCGCGGTGGCGGTTTTGATGATCGTGCTGGTGCATGGAACCAAAACGCTGGTGCATCGGCCGCTGAAGCAGCTGGCGGCGGCGTTTCGGGAAATTCAAGCCGGAAACCTTTCCGTTTCCATCGAACACCACCGCCGGGATGAGTTCCGGGATGTTTACCAAAGCTTTAACCAGATGGCCCGCATGTTGGACCAGTACATCAATTGTTCGATAAAGCAGGAACTGCTGCTGCGGCGCAGTGAAATTTTGCAATTGCAGGCGCAGATCAACCCGCATTTTTTGTACAACAGCTATTTTATGCTGCACCGCATGGTAAAGCGCAAAGATTGGCAAAACGCGGAACGTTTTTCCGCGTACATGGGAGAGTATTTTCGCTATATTACCAGAAATGCAGACCAGTTGCTGCCCTTGGAAAAGGAAGCGGAACACGCCAGAATCTATTCCGAAATTCAGGAAATGCGTTTTGGAGGACGAATTCGGGTCGATTTTGGAGATGTGCCGGAAAATCTGCGATCGATGAGCACGCCAAAGCTTATCCTGCAGCCGGTGTTGGAAAACGCCTTCGAACATGGATTGCGGGATACGGAGGAAGACGGTCTGGTTCGGGTGCGGTTTTCGCAAGAGAAAAATGGATGTGTGATTACCGTAGAAGACAACGGGGACGCGCTGTCTGACGAAAAATTGCAGGAATTGATTGCCTCTCTGGACGATTCGGAAGGGGAAACGACCGCGTTGCGAAACATTTGCCACCGATTGCGGCTTCGGCAAGTAGACGGACTGGGCTTTGAATTGTCGCGTTCTTCGCTTGGAGGATTGTGCGTAAAGATGACACTGTGCGAGAAGGAGGAGCGATATGAATCTTCTGATTGTTGACGACGAGCCGCATATTGTGGATTGGATTTATGAATTGTTGGGGGAAGAAATACCGCAGCTTACGCGATACAAGGCCTATGGCGGCGTGCAGGCGGTGCACATTTTGGAAAGAACGAAGATCGATATTCTGATGACAGACATTCGCATGCCCAAGATGACGGGATTGCGCCTGATGGAAATGGTGCGGGAACGTTGGGCGGATTGCCGGATTCTGTTCCTGACAGGCTTTGGCGAATTTGATTACGTATATGCCGCCATTCAGCAAAAGGGCGTGCGATATCTCCTCAAGACGGAAGACGACGCCGTGATTGTGCGCACCGTAAAAGAAATTCAGCGGGAAATTTTACAGGAGGACGGGCAGACGGGCGCGCAATACATGGCGGGGCGCGTAAACCGGCTGCTGCGTCGGGAACGCGCCATGAACGCATTGATCCGGCATGCGCAGCCGGAAGCCGAATTGCTGGATACATTGGGCTTTGCGGCGGATCGGCCGCTGATGCTGTTTCATGTGCGCATCCGGGATGCTGCGGTGAGCATTTCGGAATTGGATGCGGAAACATTGGCGGAACGGACGCTGACATGCCTGAACCAGCCGATGCAGGTTGGACTGCGGGATGGCAGCATTGTCTGGCTGGGACAGCGGGAAACGCAGGCCGATGCAGAACAGGCGTTGCGGTGCGCAAAGGACTTCCAGGAAGGAATGACAGCCTGCGTTGGCGGCAAAGTGGAGGTGTCTGCGCTGCTGAAAACCGTGCCGCTGGCCGGAATCGGCGATGCATTGGAGGAAATCGTGCGCGGCTGCGTTCACAGGCCATTTGCGGAAGGCGCGTATGTTTCTGCGGATTTCGACGTGCACGCGGAGAATGGTCAGACGTCTCATCTGGAGTTTCAGCGGCGGATGACGGCGGCAAAATCCATGGAATTTTTGTTGGAGCGCGGAGAGCGGGAGATGTACATGCGCGCCTTTGCAGAGGCGGTTCGCGGAATCGACGAAGGCGCCTTGCCGGAAGATCCCTGCTGCACGCAGGTGTTTTTGGCGATTGCGCTGCAGCTGATGACGTACATTCAACGCAATGCGCTGTCTGACCGTCTGCCGGAGAAAATCCGGCTGTCGGCCCTGCGCTCGCCGGATCGATTTCCTTCCTGGAAGGCAGCGTTTGACTACTGTCGTGAGGTGGCCGAATCCGTGTTTTCCATTGGAGATTTGTCCGCGGAACGGGAAAGCGCCAACATGACGGACAAGCTGACCGGATATATCGAAAGCCACTTGCAGGATGCGCTCTCCCTGGGAGAATTGGCCCGGCTGATGCATTACAATCCCAGCTATCTTTCCAGGGCGTTCAAGCGGCAGATGGGCGTAAATCTGAACCAGTTTATCTTGCAGGCAAGGATGCGCCGCGCCTGCACGTTGCTCATGGACGATGGCGCAAAGGTCAGCGAAGTAGCGCGCCAGGTGGGGTTTCGGGACGCGCGGCATTTTGCGGATGTGTTCCGCAAACATACGGGATTGCTGCCGCAGGCATACAAAAATTCGATGAAGTAAACACAGCCACACATATGTCAAAAATTTCAGCCTTTTCGCAGGGGAATATGCAAGATAAACTATATATGCAAAACAAAAAAGAGGAGGCACCCTGCATGAGGAATTGGAAGCGTATTCTGGTTGGCTTGCTGGCAACGGTTTTGGTGGTTTCCGGCATGTGCGTCATGGCGGAAGGTGGGGAAATGATCGTTTTGACCACCTGCAAATCCATTAGCGACACGGAACAGACATTCATTGACAAAAAAGAAGACGTGCTGACGGACAACATTTGGTTTCGCGACTATCGCGAACTGTTCAACCTGGATGTGCAATACGACTGGACTGCGCCCGGCGCCCAATATGACGAAAAGATGAATGCACAGATTGCCGCCAACGATTTGCCGGATTTTATGACGGTGAATGCGACGCAGTTAAAGCAATTGGTGGATTACGGCATGGCGTATGACCTGACGGACGTGTTTGAAGAATACGCCAGCGATTTCGTCAAGGAAATGATGGCGGCGGACAATTTCGTCGGGCTGTCTCAGGCGACCTTTGACGGAAAACTGTATGCGTTGCCCAACGTGGGCGGAAACCGGGACGGTTCCAGTCTGTGGTGGATTCGCAAGGATTGGCTGGACAACCTGGGGCTGGAAATCCCCACCACGTTGGACGAACTGGTAAACGTAATGTACGCCTTCGCCCAGCAGGATCCGGATCAAAACGGCGAAAACGACACCTACGGCATGGCGCTGATCAAGGATCTCTTTGGCGGCAACATCGGTTTGACGGCGCTGGCGGAAGGCATGGGCGCTTACATGGACGGATGGATTGAAACGGACGCCGGCAAGGAATACGGCAGCATTCAGCCTCAGGCAAAGAGCGTGCTGGAACTGCTGGCAAAACTGTACGCAGACAACGTGCTGGATCGCGAATTCATCGTCAAGGATGGAACGAAGGTTGCGGAAGAGATTGTCGCAGGCAAATTCGGCCTGTTCTCCGGCCAGCATTTTCAGGCGTTTTATCCGCTGCCGAATTCCAAAAATGCGGACAACAACGCGGACTGGATTGCGATTTCCATCGTTTCCGGAGACGGCAGCGTGCCCAAGACCATGCTCAACGGCTCTGCTTCTTCGTTCTGTGCGGTGAACGTGGATTGCAAACATCCGGAAAAGGTTGTTGAAATCTATAACTATTATTATCAAAAGGATTGTGCCGTC
>JAQXRL010000188.1 GCA_029218505.1 Eubacteriales bacterium
TTCATGCGCAAACGCCTCTCTTCGCAAATCGCGCCTTCGTTCGATACCTATTCAGTTTGAGTATAGCAAACGGCAATGTTTTTTGTCAAGATCACAAAATAGACATCCAAAATGTCGAAAAAAAGATGGGTTTTTCTTCGAATTTCGTCTGCTTCACGATGAAAAATGGCAAATCGCGCCTTCGTTTTGACAAACGCGCGGCAAGGGAACGCCTTCCGGAACACGGCGTCTGTCCGGCAAAGCCAAAAAGGCGCGAAAGAATCCGGGAGGGTCGCGGGCCTCTTGAATATCAGTCGTACCCGGCGTGCGAGCCGGGTACGGGGCGGTTTTTCTTTGCAATTTTCGGGAAACCCGAAGAGCGCGGCAGCGGCGGGAAGCTCGCTTCCCCTTCCCCGCAGGAAAGGAATTTGGGCTCATGCGGTTTTCTTCACGGAAATCTTGTCGCTCACCAGGGCGATGAATTCGCCGTTGGTGGGCCGGTCCTCCGGCGCGAACACGCGGTAGCCATACATCTGGTTGACCGCCTCCAAACGGCCTCTGGCCCATGCCACCTCGATGGCATGGCGCATGGCGCGCTCCACCTTGCTGGCGGAAGTGTCAAACCGCCGGGCAATTCCGGGATACAATTCCTTGGTGATGCGGTTGATGAGATCGTGGTCGTCCAGCACCATGCGCACCGCTTCCCGCAGATATTGATATCCCTTGATGTGGGCGGGAATGCCGATGGTGAGAAACAGATTGGTGATCTGTTCGTCCACGGATTCCGGCGCGGACGGCGCGGAGGATTCCGCCATGGGTGGTTCGGCATCCCGGGCGACTTCCAAAATCCTGCTGTAAAGCAGCTGCATGTCAAAGGGTTTGACCATGTAATAGGATGCGCCCAGGCGAATGGCGCGCAAAATGAAGTCGTCCCTGGAAAGTCCCGTGAGCACGATGACCTTCGGGCGTGCGCGGTCCGAAATGCGGCTCAGTTCCTCCAGGGCCATGAAGCCGTCCTTGCGGGGCATGATAATGTCCATGACCAGCACGTCCGGCCGTTGTTCCAAAACCGCCTGTGCCACCTGGGCGCCGTCCGTCACCGTCGCCACCACCTCGATTTCTTCTTTGGACGCGAAGAAATCCTGCAAAAGTTTGATGATGCTTTGATTGTCGTCCGCCAGCATTACGCGAATGCGTTCCATCGACCTATTCCTCCCGATTCCGGAGGCGCGAACATGGCGTAAACCATTCGCGCCCAGCGCTTTGCCAATTTATATGCACATGAAAAAGAAAATATGCACGCTGTTTGCGGGAAAGATCGAAGAAACGCGGGAAACGTCATGCAATTCCGGCCTGGGCCATGATGCCGGCGATTTCGTATGCGCTTTTTTGACAGCACAGCAGGTGCAGCCCTTCCTCCTGCGCCTTTTTCACGACCTCCTGGGGAAATACGGCGCCTTCCGGGGCAATGACGCAGGCCATGTCGCCAAGCACCGCCACCGCCACGACGTTCATGTGGGTTTGCACGGTGATCCAGGCCATTCCTTCCTGACTGTGGGCCATGACCCAGCTGAGCAGATCGCAGCAATAGCCGCATTGTATTTCCCGATCCAGCCCTTCCGAACCGGTTTCAATGGTCGCGTCCAATTTTTGGGCCAATTCCTTGATGGTCATGTTGCTCTCCTCCGTTTATTCTCTGGTTGATTCGGACATTTCCACCATTTGGGAGGCCATATAGCGCAGGCGCTCCCGAAGCAGATGGATGCAATTGAGTTCGGTGGCGTCCCCCTGAACGATGTCCTCGGCCAGGGCCTGACAGGTTGGGGAGCCGCAGCTGCCGCAGTCCAATCCGGGCAGACGCTTGCGAATCTGCTCTGCCCGTTCCATTTTCTCCAGAGCGGTCTTGCGGTCTCCGTCCAGGCGCAGAGCCTCTTCGTTAGATTCCAAGGGGGATTCAAAATACAGCGCGTCGCCCAGGGAGGCCATGGTTTCCGGGCGTACCCGCGCTTCGGGACGGGTCTTGGGCAGCTTCAATACCAGCTGCCGGATGCGGTTGCGGGCAATGAACATGTTTTCAAAGGTGAGCGGTCCGCCTACGCATCCGCCCAAACAGGCCAATCCCTCGAAATAAACCAGATCCGACAGACGGTTGTTATCGATTTCCTCCAATACGCGAATCACGTTGTCAATGCCGTCCACGGCCAGGGCGTCGTCGACGCCCAGGGCCAGGGCTTCGCCGGCGGTGCGCGCCCAGTTTACGCCAAAGCCGGTGGCGGAAGAATGGGCGAAATCCGCGTTGCCCTTGTGCTTGCGCAACAGGCCCGAAAGCAGGCCGTAGATGTCCAAAAAGGAAATGGCGCCGTTGACCGCGGATGTTTCGTGGCCCAAAGGATTGCGAATGGCGGTCATCTTGGCGGCGCAGGGCGTAATGAAAAAACAGCCCACGTCGCCCGGTTCCACGCCCCGCGTTTCGCAAAATTTGCGGCGCGCTTCCGTGGCGGAAACTTCCATGGGCGAACGCACGTCCACAATGTTGTCCACCAATTCCGGAAAGCGGATCTGGATCAGCCGCACCACGGCGGGACAGCTGGAGGAGATCAGCGGCCGGGGGCAATCCGGCTGGCGCAATTTGTTTTGAATGGCCACGGTGACGATATCCGCGCCGGTAGCCACGCTGTACACGTCGTCAAACCCCATCATGCGCAGCGCGTCGGGAAGAAAGGCCGCCTGCTCCGGGTCCTTGAATTGGCCGTACAGCGCCGGCGCGAACAGCGCGATTTTGTATGGATATCGGTTGATGGCCTCCAGGGGATTGGTGGTGGCAATTTTGGCGTGATGTTCGCATGTGCGAATGCATTCGCCGCAGTCAATACATCGGTTTTCAATGATAAACGCGCGCCGTTCCCGAACGCGAATGGCTTCGGTGGGACAGCGCTTCAGACAGCTGGTGCAGCCCACGCATTTGCTTACGTCCAGCTTGACGGAATGATAGTATTTGCTCATGGCTGATTCCCTCTATTGAGGATCGGCACGGAAACGCATCATGATTTTTGTGCCCACGCCGACCTCGGATTGTATGTCGAAATCGTCCGCGTTGCGCTTCATGTTGGGAAGACCCATGCCTGCCCCGAAGCCCAGCATGCGAACTTCTTCGGATGCGGTGGACCAGCCTTCGGACATGGCCAGCGCCAGGTCGGGAATGCCGGGACCGCGGTCTGCGATGGTCAATGTAACGTCGTCTTCGGTAATATCCGCCACGATTTTTCCGCCCAGGGAATGGATTACCAGGTTCAGTTCCACTTCATAGGAAGCCACGGAGACGCGCCGAACAATGCTGCCGGGAAAGCCCAACTTTTTCAAGGTTCGCTTGATTTTTGCGGAAACCTCGCCGGCGGCGCCGAAATCACCTCGTTCCACGGGGAATTCCTCGTGATAGGCAAGGCTGTTCATGAATGCATCTCCAATCTGCCGGGAAGCCCTGCCGAATACAGCAAACCGCTGGCCTCATACAGGGTGTGTTTGGTGCTGAGAATGCAAATGCCGGCATCCTCGGCCATTTCCAATACTTCCTGAGACGGCAGCTTTCCCCGCACGAACACGATGATTTGCACGTCCAGCAATTCGGAGGTGCGGACGGTGTGTGGGTTGGTCAGTCCCGTGAGCAGTACCATGCGTTCCTTGGGAAAGGCCAGCACGTCGCTCATCATGTCGGAACCGCATGCGGTCAGGATTTCTTCGTCCGGCAATGGACCTGCCAGAACATCGGCGTCCAACAGCCGGACGATTTCGCTTGCTTTCATCCGGTTTCCTCCTTTGTTTTTTCAGGATTTGGTTAATTCGCGCAGAAAACGCACGTGTGCTGCGCGCAGGTCAATACTATTATACTTGATTTGCGCGGAAAAGGAAAGCGTGGAAGCGGTTTTTTCCGTGCAAAGCGCGCCCAAAGCATCGGCGGCGTTGCGCATCAGGGCTTCCATGCCCGCGCTAACCGGATTTTCCTGCCATCCGCCCATGGATTGAAGCGCCAAAGCGGCCTGCTCCGCTTCGTTTTGCAACACGGCCAACAGGGTTTGGGTTTGTTCGAAGGAGGCGCTGCCGTTGTCCAAGCCGGCCGCCGCCTGGTTCATTTGGGGAAACAGCGCCCGCAGCAGGCTGTCTGCGTCCCGCAAGGCGGAAATTTCCCCCTGCGTGCCCGTCATGCGCAGCAAAACGCCTTCCGCACGCAGGGAATATGCCCGGCAATCCAGACCTTCGGCATCGCTCAATCGCTGCGCGGAACGCTGCGCCGCCGCCAGGGTTTCGTATCCCGCGCCCAAAACATGCCATCCTGCGTCCTCCAGAAGATATCCGGCGCCGCCCCGGGGAATGTAACGCGCCGCTTCAATGCGCGCGTCCTGCTGCGTTTTGCACAGGCACAGCTGCACAAAATGTCCCTCCAGAGAGGCGAATTCAATTTCCACGGTGGCGCGCTCGCCGCCGGATGCGTCAAAGGATGGGGCGGATGCGGCGTCGTTCGGGCTGTTCAGCGTCAGAAGGTACAGCATCAGCATCGTCAAAAGCAGCGCGAACGCAATTCGTATGGCGCCGGGCCGCTGCCTGGGCACCCGTACATTTCCTGCGCCCATGTGATCACCTCCGCCCATGTATGTATGCAAAAAATTCCCGGGAAAGAACGCCGGAGGCTTCGGGAGCGGTTGACAGGAATTTTTCGGAATGCTATAATCGAAAAAAGCGGCCAAGGCAGGGGGAAAAACATGTTCCACATTTTGGTGGTGGAGGACGATAAAAACACCAGGAAACTGATGGCGGCGGTGCTGACCCAGAACGGATACGAACCGATTTTGGCCAGCGACGGCCTGGAAGCGTTGGAGATTTTGGACAAAAAGCACGTGGATTTGATCGTGCTGGATATTATGATGCCGCGCATGGACGGATATCAATTTACGGAAGAACTGCGCGCATCCGGAAACGAATTGCCCATTCTCATGGTGACGGCGAAGGAAAAGCCCGCCGACAAAAAAAGAGGATTTTTGATCGGCACGGACGATTACATGACCAAGCCCGTGGACGAGGAGGAAATGATTCTGCGCATAGCCGCGCTGCTGCGCCGCAGCCGCATTGTGAACGAACACCAAATGACGGTGGGCGGCACGGTGCTTCATTATGATGAATTGTCCGTGTGCGCGGGAGGCAAAACCCAGGAATTGCCGAAAAAAGAATTTTTGCTGCTGTACAAGCTGCTGTCCTATCCGGGAAAGATCTTTACCCGGCGGCAATTGATGGACGAAATATGGGACATGGAAAGCGAATCCGACGAGCGCACGGTGGATGTGCATGTAAACCGCCTGCGGGACAGGTTTCGCGGAAATCCGGATTTTGAAATTGTTACGGTGCGCGGTCTTGGCTACAAGGCCGTGAAGAAGGAATAGGCGATGCGCGGAAAGAAATTGCTGATGGGGCTGGGCGCATTGATGGTGTGCGCGTCCATGCTGTTTGCGCTGTTTATGGGGCTGCGCATGGAAATTGTAATCGCCCTGGCGCGCATGCAATTGGGAAAGCCTTATGTGTTTGGCGCGGCCGGCCCGGACGAATTCGATTGCAGCGGCCTTACCCAGTATTGTTACGGCAAGGTGGGCATTTCCATGGACCATTATGCCCAAAATATCGGGTATGACGAACGATATGCCCGGGTGGAATCCGTGGATGCCTTGCGCCGCGGGGATATTGTTTGCTTTGACACCGTTTCGGACAAGGATCTCAGCGATCATGTGGGAATTTATCTTGGCGGCGGCCGCTTTCTTCACGCGTCCTCCAGCCAGGGAATGGTGGTGGTAAGTTCTCTGGAGGGGTTTTATTTGGAAAACTTCTCCTGGGGGCGCCGCTTTACCATGCCGGCGTTTTCGAACGGGAAGTCATGATGCTTGTTCCGCCAGCCATGGGCAATGGTTGGCGGAACGTTCTTTTGCGTTACAGCAGAAAGCCCTTCATGCGCTCGATGGCGTCCTGCTGCTGGGTAATGAAGCAGCTGGCGACGCCTTGGGCGTCCGCGGAAGCATCGGCGCATTCGTTGCGCGCCTTGGTGGTTTCAATGACGCCCATGGTGGCGCCCTGAATGACCAGATCCGCCAAATGCGCGTTGGATTTGTCGGTCAGCGTGGCCATTTCCATGCCCATCCAGGCGCCGACGCGGTCCATGGGTCGCTTGGGTTCGGGCTGCACGCCTTGGGCGTTTAGCTTGCTTTCCGCATCCTGGCGGATTGCATGGTAATCTTGACGCTGCCGCAAAAGTTCGTCCCGAAACGCCGGGTCGCTGGTTTTTGCCAACAGCTTTTCGATGGCCTGATATCCCGTTTGGGCGTTTTGCGCCACGCAATTCAACAGCTTTGCCGTTTGATCCATGAAAATTCCCTCCTGCGCAAGTTCTGCGTGCGTATTGTCGGCTTGCATAGCCGCGCGCATACGTGGAAATCCTTGATGAAAAAGGTCGTTTTTCTGTCGAATATGATTTCTTTTGGGCTTGTTGCGGGGAAGGTTGCATAAACGGCCCACAATGTATATAATAAATGTACGAATGTGTATTTTGAGGTGATTATATGTCCATGTATCCGCTCATTCTCATCTGCGACGATGACCCGGTGGTGCACGAGTCGCTGGGGCTGTATCTCAGTTCCGAAGGCTATGAGCATCAATCAGCCTATGACGGTCAGCAGGCGCTGGAGCTGATGGAGAGCCTGCATCCGGACATGATTGTGCTGGATTTGATGATGCCCAAGATGTCGGGCATTGATGTATGCCGGAATATCCGGCAAAACAGTTCCGTGCCCATCATTATGCTTACCGCGAAGGGCGAGGAAATCGACCGCATTCTGGGCCTGGAACTGGGCGCGGACGACTATATCGTGAAGCCGTTCAGCCCCCGGGAAGTTTTGGCGCGCATCAAAGCGGTGCTGCGCAGATTTTCCGAAAAGACGCCGGACGACGACAGTTCCATTATTCGCCTGCCCCAACTGGAAATCAGCCTGGACAATTATCAGGTGAAGGCCGCCGGCAAGGTGATTCCCTGCACGCCCAAGGAAGTGGAAATTTTGCATATGCTGACTTCCAACGTGGGCCAGGTGTTCTCCCGGGAACAGATTCTGTCCCGCGTGTGGGGGTACGATTACTTTGGCGACACGCGCACCGTGGACGCGCACATCAAGCGCATTCGCCAAAAATTGCCCCAGGAAAACGTGCCCTGGTCGCTGAAAACGGTGTACGGCGTGGGCTATCGCTTTGAGGTCAATGCATGACCAAGGGAGACACGCTCAGCCGGCGCGCCGCCGTCATGACGGGAATTGTGGCGTTGACTGCGGCGGCGGTGATGACGCTGGCATATTGCATTCTCCAAACGAATTGGAGCCGCAACCGCGCGGCGGATTCCTTGACGCCGCAGGCGCGGACGCTGGCGGAAGCGGCGGCGGAATATATTTCCGGGGACAAGGCGTCCTGGGATAACATGACCGAAGTTTTGGCTTCGGCGAATGTTCGCGCATATCTTACCAACCATTCCGGCCGGCTGGAGGCAGCCGCAACCCTGGACGCCATGCCCAAGACGGCGAACGCCTTGGTGGAAACGGCGTTGGCAGGCAAGGAAGCCTGGGCCGTGGTGAAAACAGACGGCGCATGGCTGTATTGCGCGCAGCCTGTGTGGGTGGACGGCGCGGTGTATGGCGTCTTGCTGATGGGCCAGCCCTTTTCCAGCGGAATGGGCGCATATTGGATCTCTTTGGCGCTGGCGGCCGCGGCGGCATTGGCGGCGGCGTATCCCCTGCTGAAGGCGCTGATCGTGCGGGCGGTGGAGCCGGTGAAGGCGCTTCGGGATGTGGCGGTGAAAATTGCCGGCGGAGATTTCGAAGCGCGGGTGAACGAACATGTGCCCGGGGAATTGGGCGAATTGGGCGTGGCGCTGAACAACATGTCCTATCAGCTGTCCCGCACGCTGTATACCCTGATTCTGGAACGCAACCGCCTGAAGCATATGATCGACGGCCTCAGCGAGGGCATTGTGGCGGTGAACGCCAAAGGCCATGTGACCCACCAAAATCCGGCGCTGAAGCGCATGTTCCCGGAAGATGCCGCCCGGCAGGGCGCAGACGCCCGGCTGCGCATCATTGCCGACAAGTCCATTTGGGAGGACTTTGATTCCGTGGTGCGCAAGGGCGGCGTGATTACCCGGAATATTGAAGCGGAAAATATGGTGGTGCGCCTGGTGATTTCGCCGATTATTGATGAAATTGGCGCAACGGCAGGCGCCGTAGGGCTGTTTTCGGATATCACCCAGCAGGAACGCCTGGAGCGAACCCGCCGGGAATACGTGGCCAATGTGTCCCACGAAATGCGCACGCCGCTAACGGCCATGCGCGCGCTCATCGAACCCCTGAAGGAGGGCATGGTGACCAGCGAAGACGCCCGCATGCGCTATTATGACATTATCCTGCGGGAAATTCTGCGGCTGAGCCGGTTGATCAACGATCAATTGGAGCTTTCCCGGTTGCAAAGCGGCACCTTGGCCATTCAAAAGGAGCGCATGCGCCTGGAGGATCTGGTGCTGGACGTGTGCGACCGGTACAGTTCCATCGCCCAGGAGCATTCGCTGAAATTTGATCTGGACACGGATTTCGGCCAGTGTCCCGCCGTATATTCCAATGCCGACCGCATTGAACAGATGATGGTGATCCTGCTGGACAACGCCATCAAGTATACGCCCGAAGGCGGTTCCATTTCCGTGTCCGCAACGTGGGACGAAAAGAACGTTACCATGTGCGTGTCGGATACAGGGGTGGGAATTGCCCGGGAAGACCTGCCCTATGTGTTTGACCGGTTTTATAAGGTGGACAAGGCCCACAGCGGCAAGGGCAGCGGATTGGGGCTGTCCATCGCCAAAGAATTGCTCATGCGCATGGGCGAAGAAATCTGGGTGGTCAGCGAACAGGGCAAGGGGAGCAAGTTTTTCTTTACCATCAAGCGCGCCGGGCCGGAAAACGCCGGCGCTTAAAGGAGATCGGCATGTTTGGCGAAAAGCAATCCAAAACGGAAGCACCCAAGCCGCCGGACAACGCCTTTGCCCGGTGGGCAGGGGCGCTGTCGGAAGCCGCATGGCTGCGCTGGCAGCGGGGCGCAGGCGTTGTGTTGGGCATTGTCGCCACGATATGCCTGTTTTGGCCCCAAAGCGACGCCGATGCGGACGCGTTTCTGACTTTGCCCATGTTGCTTGCGCTGGCGATTGCGCTGGTGCTGCCGAAAGTGGCGGAAAAGCAGTGCGGCCGCAGCACCAGCAAGGGCGTCCTGACCATGGCGCTGACCATGGCGGCAGGACTGGCGGTGTACGCCGTGTATCATCTCGTTCTTAGGACCGCGTGAACGGCGGGGCGCCGGAGTGGGAACGGGCTTGCCGCAAATTTTCCGGAAAACCGGCTGATAGGGGCGCGCGCCCCTTCTTTTTTTTCCCAAAGTATGCTATGATAAAAAGAGAAATCGCCTCAGGGCAATTTGGAGGTATGCATGTTTGATTCTTTGCTGCGCCTTGCGCCAATGATGGAAAGCGTCCAGCGCTTTACCTGGGCCACCCATTCCAAAGAAATCGTGACCACGGCTCTTTTGAGCATGGTGCCCACCTTCGAAGGCCGCTATGCGCTGCTGGTGGGCAACGGCATGGGCATGCCCGCGGTGAGCGCGTATTTTTTGGCGCTGATCTTTTCCACCATTCCCATGCCGTTTATTTTGTGGCTGCTGCGTCCCGTGCTGGATTGGTTTTACACGTGGCCCATCAAGCCTGTGCGCAAATTCGCCCATTGGGTGGAGCAGCGCTCCATGCAAAAGGGCGCCAGGGTGGATAAGGCGGGCATGCTGGGGCTGTATCTGTTTGTGGCGCTGCCGGTGCCGGGTACGGGCGTATGGACAGGCAGCGGCATTGCCGCGCTGTTTAAGCTGAACCCCAGGCATTCTGCGGTGGCCATCGCCCTGGGGAACGCCACGGCCTGCCTCATCACTACGCTGATCTATTATGGGATCAGCTGGATTTTCTAAGATGCTGCGGATTGTGACGGGGCGGTGTTACCGCATGGAGGACGCGCTGTGCCATGGCGTTGCCCGGGCCATGGCGGAAACCCAGCGGGATCAATTGATCGTCGTGCCCAAACAGCTTACCCTGCAAACGGAGCAGACATTGCTGGCCCGGCTGAATTTGTCGGGCTCTTTTCGTTTGCAGGTGCTTAGTCCGCAGCGATTGTGCCAGCGCATTTTCGCGGCGGCGGGATATCCTCCGGGGGAGCGGGTGGACGACCGCGGCCGCGTGCTGCTGGCGCGGGAAGCCGTGAAGGATGCCGGCGATCGCCTGACCATGTATCGGAACGCCTATCAGCGCCAGGGCTTTGCGGAGCGCGCCGCCCGGCAGCTGGAATTGCTGCGCCAGGGCGGCTTGACGCCCCAAAGCCTGCAGGATTGCGCCCAGGACGCCGCCGGCCAAACGCGCATGAAATTGTTGGATCTGTCGCTGATGCTGGAAGCATATGAACGCCGCCTGGAAGGGCGATATCAGGACGGAGAATCCGAATTGGCGGCCGCGACGCAACGGGTGCGCAAGGCGGCGTTTGTGGGAGAATCCAATTTTTGGTTCTATGGCTTTGACATGACGCCGCCGCCGTTGACGCTGCTGATGGCGGAATTGGGCGCGGCATCGCCGGAAGCCAGCATGCTGCTGCCCATGGATACGGACAAGAATGCCCGGGACGCAGAGGTGTTTGCGCCGCTGCGCCGGGCATATGGGCGTTTGATGGCCATGGCGCGGCAACAGGGCGCGGAGGTTCAATGCGTGGAATTGCCGGACGACATGGCGCGCAAGCCGGAATTGATGCATTTGGAACGGGAATTGTTCGCCCAGCCTTGCCATGTCTGGACGGCCCCGCCCCGGGACGTGCAAATGGCGGCGCTGCGCAATCCAAGGGAAGAAGCGCGGTTTGCGGCCGCGCTGGTGCGAAGGTTGTGCCAGAGCCGGAAGATGCGATACAACGACATTGCATTGCTGTGTCAGGATGTGGACTCCTACGCGCTGTGCCTCAAAGAGGCCTTTGAGGACGCCGGGATTCCCCTGTTCCTCTCGGTCAGCCGGCCGGCGTCGCGGCATGCGCTGGCGGAATTTTTGCTGTCGGCGCTGCGGTTGCTGTCCAAGGGATTTCGAACCGAGGATATGCTGGCCTTTTTGAACACTCAATATACCGCCCTGGATCAGGACGAGGCGGACCGGCTGTCCAATTACGCGGTGCGATGGGGAATTCGCGGGAAGGCGTTTTTGACGCCGTTTCGCCGCGGGCTGCCCGAAGAGGCGCAGGTGATGGAGCCGCTGCGGCAGCGCCTGGTGGCGCCGCTGGAGGCGTTTCGGGAAAACCTGCGTCAGGCAGGCAGCCTGAAGGAGCAATTGCAGGCGGTGTTTCAATTTTTGACGGATACAAACGCCTATGCCGTCAGTCTGGACCGCCAAAACGCCCTTGCCCGCCATGGAGAACGTCAGTTGGCCAACGAGCTGAGCCAGGTGTGGAACCGCATGCTGGGCGCGATGGATCAGATGGCCGCGCTGATGGAGGAAAGAAAGGTATCCCTGAAGGAATTGGAGCAACTGCTGTCCGAAGCGCTGGATGCGGCCGTGATCAAGCCGCTGCCCCAGGCGGGAGACGCGGTGTACGTGCAGGGAACGGATCGATTGCTGGACCGGCCCGTGCGCGCCGCGCTGATGCTGGGCATGACGGATCAATCCGTTCAGGATGAGGAAGGGCTGTTATCCGATGCCCAGCGCCGGGAATTGGCCGCCGCCACGAAGACTTTTTTGGGATTGACGGCGGACGAGCGTTCCAATATGCGGCGGTTTTATGGCAAATCCCATGTGGGCATGGTGCGGGAATATCTGTGTGTCACCTATCCCCTCAGCGGCAGCGACAATGCGGCGCAGCGCCCTTCCGCCATCGTAGGATTGATGCGCGGCATTTTTCCGGAATTATCCCTTCGGGGCGGCGTGCAAGGGGACGATTCGCTGGGGCAGATGTTGGATTCCACGCCCAACGCGGCGCTGAAGCGGTTGGCGGTATCTTTGGCGGAAAACGAAGCGGGACAGAAACTGGCGGCGACGTTATCCCAATTGGGGGATACGCGGGAGGCCTTGGGCCGGTTGCGCAGCGCGCTGGATCGTCCGGACGCGGGCAAATCGGTGAGTCCCACCATGGCGCGACAGCTGTATGGCGAAATCAAGCGCATCAGCGTTACCCGGCTGGAACGCTTTGCGGCGTGTCCGTTTTCCTATTTTGCCCAATATGGTTTGCGCCCGGAAAAGGTCGAGCCCTATCAGCTGCGGCCCCGGGATGAAGGCACGTTTCTGCATGATGCAATTCGGGATTTCCTGTCGGAATGCGGCGGAGATTTGCAAAACACGACCCCGGAAACGGCAGACGCTGCCATGGATCGCGTGGCGGACCGCTTGCTGGACGCCATGGCGGAAGGCCCCCTGGGGGACACGGCCGTGTCCCTTGCCCAACGGCGCAGACTGAAGGACACGGCGCGGAATTCTGCGGAAGCGCTGGTGTGGCATATGCACGGCAGCGCGTTCCATCCTGCGGGCATCGAGGTGGATTTTGGGCCGGGAGACGCCGGAGAATTGCGCTTGGAGATACCCAGCGGAGATTGCGCGCTGGAAGGGCGTATCGACCGGGTGGACGCTTGGGAGGAGGGCGGCTATCTGCGCGTTGTGGACTATAAGCGCGGCGGTCAAAGGCTGAATTTGTGGGAAGTCTATTGCGGATTGCGGCTGCAGCTGATGGTGTACCTGGCGGCGGCCATGGGCAAAAAGCGTTCAGGCAGCGCCGGAGCATATTATTTTACGGTGGACGAGGGGATTTTGACGACGCAGTCCACCGATACGGCTGCCATTCAGCAGGAACGCAGCAAAAAATTCCGGCTCAACGGCCTGCTGCCGGACGACGTAGAGGTCATGCGGGCGATGTCGCCGGATTATCCGCAAGTGTTTTCCGGGAACTTTGGAAAAAACGGCTTGCCCTATCAGGGCGCGGCCGTGGCCACGCAGCAGGACTTTCTTCGCCTGACAAATCGTGCGCTGGACATGGCGCGGAACCATGTCGTGGATATTCGCAAAGGCCTGTGCGCCGCGTCCCCGGTGGAAATGGAGGGGCGGTCGCCCTGTGCATGGTGCGATTGGCGCGCTTCCTGCCTGTTTGACCCCAACGTGTCGCCCGAACAGGTGCGCCGCCCGCAGCCCATGCGTTCCGACGAGGTGCTCATGCGGTTGGCCGAGGGGAACAAAGAAGGAGAAAACGCTTAGGGTGCTGCTCGAAGCAGCAATGTTCCTTCGGAATCCCGCCTTCAGGTTCGCAAAGCGAGCATGAGGGCGGATGGGAACGCCCAATCACCCGTTGAACGGGAGGTCTGACCAAGTCTCATCAGGGCATGGCTTTCGTGACCGCCCTCGCAAGAGGGCATCGAGGGGACGATCCATGTGTTTTGCCAAAGCGATTTCTTGATATCGCCTGTTCGGCTTCCCAATCATGCCCCCCCGGCGAAGCCGGGGGGTTTGCATGTGCGGGCAAAGCCCTAGAATACCAGCAGCGCCCTCGCAGGCGCATAGACGCTCTGGCATCTGCGTAGGTTGGCTGCTTACCGCCCGTGAAAGACAGGCCTTTCTCTTCCTTGCCGCCCTGAAAAGAGGCGTTGCCCTCCCCAAACATCGTCATCTGAAGGGTGGGGGCTCTGGTGTCGGGGGAGATTCCGTAGATATGGTCTTTTGCTTTCCGTCACGCAGTTGCCTGGCCGCATCTCCAGGATCGCAAAAGGGGCCTTTCTTTCATACGCACCGCTTAAGCTTCCCCGACCCCCACGCTAAGCGCGGGGCTTTCTTGGTACAAAAAATCAAGTCACCCGTTGCATGAACGGGTGGCTTGATCAGGCTCTGTCAGGGCTTTGCGGACGCTCTTTTCAAGGGGCGTCGAAAGCATCGCCATCCCCTGCTTTGCGCGCAGGTTTTGTGAAGGGAGGAAAACGCAATTACAGCATTTCCAGGCGCAGCAGGTTCAGGGCGTTGGAGCAGGCAAGGGTGCGAATCCACGGGCGCTTGCCGCGGAAGTGGAATTCCTGGGCGAAGCAGCGGCCTTCCCGGCTGATGCCGATGAACACGGTGCCCACGGGCTTTTCGGGCGTGCCGCCGTCGGGGCCGGCGATGCCGGTGACGGATACGCCCCATGTTGCGCCGCTGATGTTGCGAACGCCCTCCGCCATCTCCATGGCGCATGCCCT
>JAQXRL010000189.1 GCA_029218505.1 Eubacteriales bacterium
GAACAGGTTCAGGCGTTGAGCGCCCTCGTCGGCCGTCCGTGGTATGACCCTGTTCCCCGCGTAGGCGAACAGCACACGTTCACGGCGATGCCCTATGCGCCCCTGCCCGGCGACGATTTCTGGTTCGACGAGGAATATGCCCGTCTGGACGCGTATCAGGGCTACGAGCTCAATCTGATCCTGCCCCGGGAAATCGACGGCGTGCAGCTGACCATGATTGGCGGCGGCATGATGGGACGCGCTTCCTATGGCGACAACTACGAGATAGAACTGCCGGCGCGCTCCCTGGTAATTCCCGAAACCTATACGGAAATCCCCTACTATGCCTTTGAAAACTGCGAAACGCTGGAAACGGTAATCTGCTATGCGCCCATCGAATTCCTTCAGGACTGCACGTTCAAGAACTGCGCCAACCTGCGCCAGGTTGTTTTCGTAAACGGCGTGCGCAATCTGGGCATGTATGTCTTTGACGGCTGCTCCAGTCTGGAAACGGTATATCTCGGCCAATATGTTGAAAACATCAACGAGTATGCTTTCTTGAACGAAGACGGCAGCGTGGCTTACGATTGGAACGCCTGCATCACAGATCCCGCGCTTCTGCCCGACGTGGATGCGCTGCTGGCGGCCGTCAAGAGCGATCCCATTCCCGCCCCAACTCCCACGCCTGAACCCGAACCGGCAAAACCCATCGGCGAGGAAGGCGCGGCGTTCTTCGGCACATGGCATGCGGAAACCCTGGAAATGGAGGGCATGGTATTCAACGCGGCCGACATGGATATGAACATGCAGCTAACGCTGAATGCCGACGGCACAGCCCTCATGGATGACGGAGAATCCACGGATTCTGCCACCTGGACCTTCGCGGACGGCACGGCCTATACAGACGGCATGGCGCTTACCCTGACCGAGGACGGCAAGCTCTGCATGGAAGAAGACGGCGTGCGGCTGATCTTTGGCCGGGACGACGGCATGACCGCGCCCGCTGCAACGTCCGCACCCGCTGCAACGTCCGCGCCCGCTGCCGTTGCAGGCGATGCCGCAAGCTTCACGGGCACATGGCACGCGGAAACCCTGGAAATGGAGGGCATGGTGTTCAACGCGGCCGACATGGACATGAACATGCAGCTAACGCTGAATGCCGACGGCACAGCCCTCATGGATGACGGAGAATCCACGGATTCTGCCACCTGGACCTTTGCGGACGGCACGGCCTATATAGACGGCATGGCGCTTACCCTGACCGAAGACGGCAAGCTCTGCATGGAAGAAGACGGCGTGCGGCTGATCTTTGCGCCCGGCTCGCAGGCATCGGTTTCTCTGCCCGACGCGCCGGCGGCCACCTCCGAGCCAGTGGAAACGGTCATCGCTTTGGAAGACTATATCGGCACATGGCACGCCTGCTATCTTGTAACGGGCGGAATGACCGGCGATCCCCGCAGCCTGTTCAATCTGGATATCACCATGGTATTGAACGAAGACGGAACGGGGACGCTTACGTTCCCGGAACCGGAAGAACATTTGTGGTATCAGGATGCGGCGAGCGGCGCCGTGTTCTTCGGTGATGGCGACGATGCCGCGGATATGCCGCTGACGCTGCTGGAGGGTGGATTCCTCCAATACGGCAATTCCATCGGCGATGGGAATGCGCTGGGCGGATACATCATTTTCAGCCAGGACGAGAACGCCAATTGGACGCCGGAATTCGGCAATGAACCCCTTGTTTTGGGCGACGCTCTGGAAGACCGGCTGGAACGGAAATTCGTTTGCGTCGACGCGGATGTGAACGGCTACGTGGTGAACGCGTCCATGCTGGGCGGCGAATATTCCATGACGTTCCATGCGGACGGAACGATGGATTTCGTCATGGCAGGAACTGCCCTTGCCGGACTGAACTGGACGCAGGACATCGTGCAAACCGAAACCGGCGAAGCAAATGCGTTCATTGTGGACTACTATGGGAGCGCGCTGGAAGTGGTTTGGACGGAAGAAGGCTTCGACATGAATTTCTTCGATTCCATGCTCATGCACTTCGTCCCTGAAGTGTAAATATGCGCTGCGCCTTCTGCCGGTTTTCCGGCGGAAGGCGCGTCAGCCGGAATGGAAAGCAGGTGAAACATGAATCCTTATCTTACGTCCAAAGCCACAAAAAGCCTCGCCTGGCGCATCCCTGTTGCGCTGTTCTGCTGCGTCATGTCCGTCGCAACGGTTCTTACCACGTTAGAACGGCAAACCACGATGAACGGCTATGATGTGACCGCATTTTTGCTGTTGCTCGCTCTGTTTCTGTGGCCGGCAATCCGCATTGGCCGTCATCTCCTTTTGCGATACGACGCGCTTCGTATCGCACGCATTCTTACATATAAGACCGAAGAAAGCGTTTCCATGGAAAACCTCCATCAGGATCTTCCCATGCGCCATCTGACGAAGCGGCTTGCCACCCTGATCCAGCGGGATTACCTGCAAAACGTACATATCGATTCCGCGAAAAATGCCGTTGTGCTGACCGCGCCCAATCAGCAAGTGATCCACAATGATATCATCGAAATGGAATGTCCAAATTGCGGGGCCAAGAATCAGGTGATCAAAGGGCGCGTTGGCCGCTGCATTTACTGCGAACAGCCGATAACGCTTCATAACAAAGGAAAGAAGGGAATCGTTCAATGAACACCACTGCCTATACCTGTCCCTGTTGCGGCGCGCCGCTGGCGTACAGCAGCGCAAACGGCAAACTGGAATGTTCCTCCTGTGGCAACAGCTACGAACCGGAAGTGTTGGAAACCATGAATCCTGCGGACAAGCGCGACGGCATACAGTTTGATTTGCCGCAAGAGACCTTCGGCGCAGAAGATCACAGCGCAATGCAGGCGTATCTTTGCTAAATTTGCGGCGCGGAGCTCATGACGGAAGGCACCACCACCGCCACGGAATGTCCTTACTGCGGCAGCCCCACCATTCTTCCGGATCGCATTGAGGGCGGCGTAAAGCCGGAGCTGGTCGTCCCGTTTGTCATTACCAAGGAACAGGCGCAGCAGAAATTTGAGGAGTATTTCCAAAAAAAGCGCTTGCTGCCCAATGTATTTTTACACGGCCGCAACCGGATTACGGACATGCGCAAGCTGTATGTTCCTTATTGGCTGTTTGATTGCGATGCATATGCCAATATTGTCTATGACGCGGAGAAAAAGCATACCGAGCGCAAAGGTGACTGGGAGATCACCCGAACGGAGCACTATATTGTGCGCCGCAGCGGCAATATGGGGTTTGAGAAGATCCCCGTGGACGGCAGCGAAAAGCTGGACAACAAGATTACAGAATCCCTGGAGCCCTATGATCTGCAGGCAGCCGTTCCCTTCCAGCCTGCGGTTCTGGCCGGGGCAATGGCGGATCACGCGGATGTGGATTCCGCGGAATGTGAAGGCCGGGCCGTGGAGCGCGTTGAAAACAGCATCTCCCAGGCCATGCGGGACACCGTGAACGGCTACAGCAGCGTTACAGAACGCAGCAAAAACATTTATGCCGAAGGCGGCAAGGTCACGCCCGTGCTGATGCCTGTGTGGCTGATTACCACGGAAAAGGACGGAAAGACCTATACCTTTGCCATCAATGGCCAGACCGGCAAGCTGACCTGCGATGTGCCGGCAGACAAGAAGAAATCCCTGCTCTGGGGCGGAGGCGTTTTTGCCGGAATCTTTGGCATTGCGGCGCTGATCATGGCGCTGACGGATTCGCTTGCCAGCGGCACGCTGCTGCTGGCTGGGATTGGGGCGGCCATCGTTGCGCTGATCATCGTTGGCAATCTGCGAGCCCAGCTCAAACAGGCAGCCCACCAAAGCGCCGCGGCAGACTATGTGCGCAAGGATTCCTTCAACCTGGACGTTCAATACGACCACTTTCTCTATGAAAATACACAACGCCGAAAGATTGAAACCGAAAAACCAAAGGATTGACAGGAGGAAAAAACGATATGGGACTGATCGCAGCGGGTATGAATGCCATTGGCGGAACATTGGCCAGCCAGTGGAAAGAATATTTCTATGTGGACGCACTGCCGGATAACGTTCTGGCCACAAAGGCCATGAAAAAAACCAAAGGCCGCTTTGGCGGCAGCCGCTTCGAGGATGACAATGTCATTTCGGACGGTTCCGTGATCGCCGTGGCGGATGGCCAGTGCATGATGATTGTGGATCAGGGAAAGATCGTGGATTTTTGCGCGGAACCTGGCGAATATGTGTTTGAAGCAAATGGCGAGCCAAGCCTGTTCTACGGGGCGTTCGATCAAGAAAAGGCCAAAGCAATCCTGCGGGAAACCTTTGATCGTTTCTCCTTTGGAGGCCAGGCGGGAAAGGATCAGCGGGTATATTTCTTTAACACTAAGGAGATTCTTGGCAACAAATACGGAACGCCCAGCCCGGTGCCTTTCCGCGTGGTGGACAACAATATTGGCTTGGACGTGGATATTGCCATCCGCTGTTTCGGGGAATACAGCTATCGCGTAACCAACCCGATGCTGTTTTACACCAATGTTTGCGGCAACGTGGAGGGAGATTACACCCGCGATCAGATCGACAGTCAGCTTAAGAGTGAACTTTTGACCGCGCTCCAACCGGCGTTTGCCAAAATTTCGGAGATGGGCATTCGGTATAGCGCGCTGCCGGGGCATACCATGGAAATTGCCGGGGCGCTGAACGATGTGCTTTCTGAAAAATGGGCAAATCTTCGCGGCGTGGAAATCGTTTCCTTTGGGATCAATTCCGTCAAAGCCTCCGACGAAGACGAAGCCATGATCAAAGAATTGCAGCGCAACGCCGTGTTTCGCAATACCAACATGGCGGCTGCGCATCTGGTGGGCGCGCAGGCACAGGCTATGCAGGACGCGGCCAAAAATGAAGGCGGCGCGTTTACAGGGTTCATGGGCATGAATATGGCGCAAGGCAGCGGAATGAACGCGGCGCAACTTTTCCAGATGGGAGCGCAGCAGCAAACCCCGCAGGCTGCTCCGACTCCGCAGGCAGCGAACGGCTGGCAGTGTTCCTGTGGCGCGACGGTTGCGGGCAAATTCTGTCCGGAATGCGGCGCAAAAAAAACGGAACCGCAGGCTGGCTGGAAATGCTCCTGCGGCGCGACGGTTACGGGCAAATTCTGCCCGGAATGCGGCGCTCCCAAGCTTGCGGACGAAGGCTGGACCTGTTCCTGTGGCGCCGTGAACAAGGGCAAGTTTTGTGCGGAATGCGGCGCAAAGAAACCTTCCGGCGCACCGCTCTATCAATGCGACAAATGCGGCTGGAAGCCCGCCGATCCGATGCATCCTCCCAAGTTCTGTCCGGAATGCGGCGATCCGTTCGATGATCACGACAAGCAGGAACATCGTTAAGAGGCGTTCCGCCCAAAGGAAAACACCGATGTGCGCGCAGAAGATCCATCGGCTTGCAGCGCCATAGGACAGCAAAGAGGCTGAAACTCTTTTGCGCGGACGGTATGCGGGGAAACAGCGAAGCGTCTGTACGGTTTCTCGTTTTTTCCGGAATCGCTACCGTCCGCGCAAATGTTTGTTCGGTTGTCTGGAATGATTGAGTCTTTCCAATTTCTCCTCATGTCATGAACGAAATCCGTTTCCCCGATCCGAAGTTCGCCCTATGCGCCTTCGCGTTTGACCAGCCTTTCGCCCCTTCCTTCCGGTGGCAAGTGCAGTTTGCATGGACGTCATGAAAAAGCTTTGAATCGCCCTAAGGCACGGCATGAACCGCTTGTAGGCATTCCCTCGTGCGCCGTAAAAATCACGATTTACCACAGGCCTTCCGGCACGTCCCAGAACACAACATCTCCATCGATGCGGTCCGTGAAATCCATCAGGTGTTCCACCGGATCTGGCATCCTATTGAGAAAGGTGGAATGATCCATGTTGCGGCCGGGAATTCGCCTCGCTGCCACCACAGCAACCACCGGATCCGTGTTTGGCAGCCGGCGGTTGTCCACCGGCAAATTCAACAGGGTGGAAGAACCCGTCTGCGGCCCTGCAATATCCGCATGCATTTCCCGGAGATATTGCACGCGATATTCGCTGTCTTTCGCTTTTCCCGCCGCGTATCCCGTGGGAAAGCACCACTTCTGTCCCAGAAAATCCGGGTGCGGCCGGGATTCCACGCACAATGCGCCAATTCCGCTGTCATGGATCGCGCCAATGACCTGACGCAGGCGCGGGACGTCTTCCCCATGCATCTAGAGTGTGTTCACACTATTGACAATAAAGGAATATCTGGTATAATGGAGTCATGCAGATTACGCAAGAGCAGTACGAAAAGATAGCGAAATATCT
>JAQXRL010000190.1 GCA_029218505.1 Eubacteriales bacterium
TGGACGGATTGATGCCAATGTCTGATTTCTGAATCGCCTTTTCAATGGGAGAAATCATGCTTGCTTCCCAGGGGGCAATGACCAACATTCTCGGTTCCGGCGAGGAAATGTTGCCCACTTGGTTCAGCGGCGTGGGCGTTCCGTAATAGTCCACCACGATCTTATCCAAAATTTGGGGATTTGCCCGTCCGGCGCGCAGGGTGCTCATATCCTTGCGAATTCCCGCAATGGTCTTGTCCATTTTTTCGCCGGCGGTTTTGATACTCTCCTTATACATATATACCCCTCCAAATTATGCGTGCCGTCGCACTTTCTTTCAACTTCCATTGTACCTTGTTTTGGCGCAAATGGCAAGCAAAAATTTCCGTTCCCCCGCCCCAATTTCGGCGGATTTTCTTCCGGAAAACTTGTATTTTTGTTTGGAAATCCGGCCGGCAAACAGGGGTTCGCCCTGCGAAAACGGATGAAAGTCGCGTCTGTTTCTATGGACATTCGGCAAACCGGCAGGTTGAGCTTTCGCTGCATACTGCGCGGAAGTTTGCCGGTTCCGTTTCGAAACGCAGCCTGCCTTCCGGCGTTTCAACAATTTGTGGCGTTCTCCAATTGGAGAACGCCACATTTGCGCAATGGAGTTTATGCTTTGCCGTTGCAGCCCAGAACATCCACCAGCTTATGCTTTACCATTTCCTTAATGGCAACGCGGGCGGGCTTGAGGTACTGACGGGGATCGAAATGATCCGGATGCTCCGCAAAGTACTTGCGGATGGAAGCCGTCATGGCCAGGCGCAGGTCGGAATCGATGTTGATCTTGCAGACAGCGCCGCGAGCGGCCTGACGAAGCTGTTCCTCGGGAATGCCCACCGCATCGGGCATTTTGCCGCCGTTTTCGTTGATAATCTTCACGAATTCCTGGGGGACGGAAGAGGAACCGTGCAGCACGATGGGGAAACCGGGCAGGCGCTTGGAAACTTCCTCCAGAATGTCGAAGCGCAGTGGCGGGGGCACCAGAATACCCTTTTCATTGCGGGTGCACTGGGCGGCAGTGAACTTGTATGCGCCGTGGCTGGTGCCGATGGCGATGGCCAGGGAATCCACGCCCGTGCGGGAAACGAACTCTTCCACTTCTTCGGGACGGGTATAGGAAGAATCCTCTGCGGAAACCTTTACTTCGTCTTCCACGCCGGCCAGCGTGCCCAGTTCGCCCTCAACCACCTTGCCGTGATCGTGAGCATACTCGACGACCTTCTTGGTCAGAGCGATGTTTTCCTCAAAGGACTTGGAAGAACCATCGATCATGACGGAAGAGAAACCGCCGTCGATGCAGCTTTTGCACAGTTCAAAGGTATCGCCATGATCCAGATGCACGCAGATGGGCAATTCGAAACCGGCGGACTGTTCCGCATCTTCGATCGCGGCCTCAATCAGCTTCATCAGATATACATGCTTTGCATAAGAACGGGCGCCCTTGGAAACCTGCAGGATCAGGGGAGCATGCTCTTCCATGGCCGCTTCGGTGATGCCTTGGATAATTTCCATGTTGTTGACGTTGAACGCGCCGATGGCGTAACCGCCGTCGTAGGCTTTCTTAAACATCTCGGTAGAAGTTACGATTGCCATAAATAAACACCCCTTTGATTTTGTCCTGAACAGATTATAACAGCATTCCCCCTTAAAATCAATAGAAGGCGGCGCACGACTTCCTTTTTTAACCGAATCTGTACCGAGATGTGACGAAGGCGGTCGTTTTCCGGCATTTTCTTGACGATTTCAGGATTGACGCAACAATGTGTTTGAAGTATACTTAGACTGAATTCTTTTCTGGAGGAACATCATGACGATACGGTTCGGCGTCTGCGCGCCGCTGCAGATGCTTGAAGTTGCGGCTTGCGCGCCCTTTGATTTTGTGGAAGCGCCATTGACGGAAGCGGCTCTAATGGAGGACGCCCGTTTTTGGGAATTTGCCCGCCGGGCGGACGACATTCCCTTGCGCTGCGAAGTCTTTTCCAACATGCTTCCGGAAAAACTGCGCGTTGCCGGCCCGGACGTATCCGTCCGGGCGCTGCATGAATATCTCGCCCCTGCCTTTGATCGCGCAAAGCGCCTTGGCGCGGAGGTGATTCTGCTGGACGGCGGTCTTTCCCGAAGCGCGCCCGCAAGTTTTGACATGGGACAGGCATGGAGGCAAATGGAAAACTTTCTTCGCATTGTCCAGGGCCATGCCAGGCAATCCGGCGTGCGTGTTGCCGTATGTCCCCTGCGCAGGGCGGAAACCAACCTTCTCAATTATGTATCGGAAGCCATGTTGATTACTTCGTTAATCCGGATGGACTGTCTGGGCGTGGCGGCGGATACCTATCAAATGGCCATGGTTTCCGAACCGTTGGCAGCGCTTTGCCTGGCCGGTTCCTCCCTGCTGCACGTGCGCGCCGCCAACGCCATGGGAAACCGCCTTCCCCGCCGGGGAGACGGCGAGAATTACCTGAGTCTGTTTCAAACCCTGAAGGCCGCCGGATATGCGGGAAGAGTGAGTTGCGCGGGCCGTTACGATCACTTTGCAAAGGAAGCCGCCGCCGCATTGGACGTGCTGCGCGCGGCACAAGCGGAGGCTGAAATATGAATATCATTATTGTCGGCGACGGGAAAGTTGGTTACACACTGGCGGAATATCTGTCCAAAGACGGTCACGACGTCACCATTGTGGACAAAAACGAACAAGCGCTGGCGAAAGCCCGGGACACGCTGGACGTAATGTGCGTATTGGGCAACGGAGCAAACGTTCGTTCCCTGCTGGAAGCCGGCGTGGAAAATTCCGATATCGTCATTGCCGCCACGACCAATGACGAACTGAATATGGTGTGCTGTCTGGCCGCAAAGCAATTGGGGGCAAAATACACCATTGCGCGCATCCGGGATCCCGAATACACCGAAGGGCTTACCATGCTGCAAAAAAAGCTGGATATCGATCAGGTAATCAATCCCGAACGCGCAACGGCGCAGGAGATTTCGCGCCTGTTGCGTTTCCCCTTCGCCATCAATATCGAAAGTTTTGCCCATGGCCGCGTGGAAATGGTGGAATTCCGGGCCGACCCGTCCGATCCCATCTTGAATATTCCCCTTTCCAAACTGCATGGGCACTATCCTCGCGTCCAGTTTACCGCGGTGCAGCGGGACGGTCAGGCCATTATTCCGGACGGCAGCTTTGAGATTCATGCCGGAGACCGCGTCTATGCTTCCGGCGACCGGGAGGCCGTCACGGATTTTTTCAAAAACATGGGCAAAAACGTCAATCGCGTGCGTTCCGCAATCCTGGTGGGCGGCGGCCATATTTCCTTTTATCTGGCGAAAATTATCGCAGGAATGGGCATACGGCTGACCATCATTGAAATCAAGCCGGACAAATGCGTGCGGCTTGCGGATCAGTTGGACGGCGTTACCGTGATTTGTGCCGACGGAACCGACCAGGAGGTTCTGGATTCGGAAAACCTGCGGCAGACTGGCGCCCTCATCTGCCTCACCGACCGGGATGAGGAAAACCTCATCACCGGCATGTATGGCGTGCGTCAGGGAGTGCGCAAGGTCGTGGTAAAGGTCAACCGCCTCAAGGCCAACGATTTGATCGAAAACATGGGCATCGACAGCGTGGTAAGCCCCAAACTAACCACTGCAAATGTCATTTTGCGATCCGTCCGGGCAAGAAGCCAATCCCAAAGCTCTGTCATTGAAAAAGTATACGGCATGCTCAACGGCGCGGTGGAGGCATATGAGTTTACCGCTCTGGAAGGCGCGGATTATCTGAACATTCCCTTGAGCCGGCTGCACATCAAAAAAGGCGTGTTGGTCAGCGTGCTGGTGCGGGAAAGAAAGAATATCATTCCCTTCGGTTCCGATCATATTGAGGCGGGCGACACGGTCATTCTCACTGCGAAGGCAGGAACCGTCGTAAACCTGGAGGACGCCTTTGCGCGAACGGAGACAAAGCGATGAACAAACGGCTGGTTTTGTATCTGACGGGGTATGTGCTGCTGATCGAAAGCGCGTTGATGACGCTCCCGCTGGCCGTATCCCTGCTGTATGGCGGCGAAGACCACATGGCTTTTCTGATTTCCATGGCATTTACGGCTGCCATCGGCTTTGCGCTGGTGCGCCTGCGCCCCCAAAACGAAGTTCTGCGGGCGCGGGAAGGATTTGCCGTCGTGGCCATCAGTTGGATTGCCGTCTCTTTCTTTGGCGGTCTTCCCTTCTTCTTTTCGGGTTGGGTGCCCAACCTGGTGGATTGCATGTTCGAATCCGCTTCCGGGTTCACCACCACCGGAGCAACGATTCTTACGGACATTGAGGCGCTGCCCAAAGGCCTTTTATTTTGGCGCAGCTTTACCCATTGGGCGGGCGGCATGGGCGTGCTGGTGCTGTCCCTGGCACTGATTCCTAAGATGGGCGCCCGTTCCGTATACCTGATGCGGGCGGAATCTCCGGGACCGGCTCCGGACAAACTGGTGCCAAGAGTGGGAAAAACGGCGAAAATTCTGTATGAATTGTATATTGCGCTCTCCGTTCTGCTGGTCATTGCGCTGCTTTTGTGCGGCATGAACCTGTATGACGCGCTGATTCACACCTTCGGCGCGGCCGGAACCGGCGGTTTTTCAAATTATACCGCAAGCATAGGACACTTCGAAAACCCGGCAATCGAAATCATTTTGGCCATCGCCATGGCTTTGTTCGGAATCAATTTTGCCTTATATTATTACATTCTGCAGCGCAATTGGAAGGCGGTTCTGCATAACAGCGAAATGCGCCTGTATTGTTCGATTATTCTTCTTTCCACGCTGATCATTGCGTGGAATATTGCCGGCCTGTACGGCGGAAACTTCCTGCACGCGCTCCGATTGGCTTTTTTTCAGGTTTCCTCCATTATTACCACCACGGGCTATGCCACGGCGGATTTCAACCTGTGGCCGCAGCTGAGCCGCATGCTGCTGGTGGCGTTGATGTTTATCGGCGGCTGCGCCGGTTCCACGGGAGGCGGTCTAAAGGTCGTCCGCGTGCAGATTCTCGTCCGAAGTCTGATGCGGGATATCCGCCGCACCGTGCATCCCAAAGGCGTCTCTACGGTAAAGTTGGACGGCCATAGCGTGGATGAGGGAATTATCTCCGGCGTGCAGGGGTTTTTCTTCGCATACATGTTTTTGCTGGTGCTATGCAGCCTGATCGTCTCGCTGGACGGTTTCAGCTTTGAAACCTCTGTCACCTCCGTCATTGCAACCTTGTCCAATGTAGGCCCCGGCCTGGACCTGGTGGGCCCCGTCGGAAGTTTTGCCATGTTCTCCCCCAGAAGCAAAATCGTCCTGACCTTGTGCATGATTATCGGCCGGCTGGAAATTTTCCCCATTCTGATGCTGCTGTCGCCCTCCGCCTGGAGAAAATAAATCGCGGCGTTTGTCCGCGCGCCGCCTTGTTCTTGCCCGATTTGAGAAGAAATTCCTGTTAAATTCGATGCAGACTATTGAACAACACCTTTGCGTTGTGGTATAATTCATTTTGTGTGATCAATCGGATGCCGGTTCCGCCGGAGGGCCGACAGTCCGGTTCGAGTGAGGTGAAAACAACAATGAAGGAAAAAATCCATCCGAACTACGGCAAGGCGGTTGTTCGTTGCGTTTGCGGCGAAACCTTTGAGACTGGTTCCGTGAAAAAGGAACTGCGCGTCGATATTTGCTCGAAGTGCCATCCTTTCTACACCGGAAAACAGAAGCTGATCGATAGCGGCGGACGCGTGGATCGCTTTAAGAAGCGTTACGGCATGTAGCGTCAAGTGCACCGGACGAAGATATTCTTCCGGTGCTTTTGATGTGGCATTCGCGCGCAAAGACGAAACG
>JAQXRL010000191.1 GCA_029218505.1 Eubacteriales bacterium
AGGGAGGAAAGAACGTATGAATTTGAAGGGAAGCAAAACCGAAGCCAATCTGCAAACCGCATTCGCCGGCGAATCTCAGGCCCGCAACAAGTACACCTATTACGCCTCCAAGGCACGCAAGGACGGCTATGTTCAGATCGCCAATCTCTTTGAAGAAACGGCCAACAACGAAAAGGAACACGCCAAGCTGTGGTTTAAACTGCTGCACGGCGGCATTGCCGACACGGCAACCAACCTGAAAGACGCGGCGGAAGGCGAAAATTACGAATGGACCGACATGTATGCCACCTTTGCCAAAGAGGCGAAGGAAGAGGGCTTTGACGAAATCGCGCGGCTCTTTGAGGGCGTTGCCGCCATTGAAAAGGAGCATGAAGCGCGCTACCTGGCGCTTTTGAAAAACGTTCAGGAGGGACTGGTATTTTCCAAGGACGAGGACATGATTTGGCAGTGCTCCAATTGCGGCCATATCGTTGTGGGCAAAAAGGCGCCGGAAGTGTGTCCCGTATGCGCGCATCCTCAGGCATATTTCCAGGTTTTGGCGAAGAATTACTAATCCGCAAGGCGGCGATTTTGCCGGACGCGCTTTGTGTTCGCGCACGCTGTCGCCCGCAAAACGCAACGAATCCATACCGTTGACGTCAGCTGTCCCCAGATCCGTGGGGACAGCTTCAGTTTGTCCAAAGAGTCTTTTTGACAAGCTGGTGGACAGAGAAGCAAGCCCCCGTCACGGCCCAGATTTTGCTGAAATCCTGCGGATTCCCGTCGCAAAATCAGCGCCCGTGGTCGACGTTCACGCCGCCGGCCACGATTGGAATTTGAGTGGCCCGCGCCCTCTCATGCGCTTCCGGCTTCTTACGAAGCTGAATCGCATCCGGCTGCGCTTGCGCCTCCTCGTATGCGCGCATGCGGATTGCCCCGTCCAGTCTTTCCTGCAGGATGGAATGATTTCCAGCGCGGCTTTTTTGCATATTTTCGCATGATTGATGCCGTTTCGCTCTCTCCTCCTCTGCCAGGAGTCACGCCATCCAAAGCAAATCGTGTGCTATTGGCGTATAAAACATCCTTCGGATTTCAGGCAACGCTCTTGTCTGTCCCAGGATCCACATCAGCTTGACCACCGTGGCCTCGCTGGTCATCGTATACGCTTCCAAAAAAGACTCGCCCGTTTGCGCGCGCCTGCCCACTTCATATAACGCCATGTCGCTGCCCTCATACGGCACTTGCGTGGTCATCACCACGGGTTTTTGTTCCTGTGCCCATCGGGAAAAAGCCTGTCGAAACGCTCCGTCTCCATAGTCCGGCACGCCGCCGACGCCAAAGCCCTCCACGACGAGTCCACGGCAATATCTGCGCAGATCCGCCAGAATGCGGGCGTCCATTCCAGGCACCAGTTTCACCATCGCCACCTTGTCCTCCATGCAATCGGAAAACTGAACCGGACCGTGACACTCCATCCGAATAAAGCGCAGCACTTTCCCGTCGCGCACTTGCGCCAGTGGCGGGTAATCAATGCTTTCAAACGCATTCCGGCTTCTGGTGCGCAATTTGCGCGCGCGCGTTCCCAAAATTGCCTTTCCGTCAAACACAATGGTCACGCCGGAAGAATCGTCCTCGCACGCGTACGCGAACGCATCCATCATATTTCGCCGCGCATCCGTATCCTGGGCAAAAATTGAGCGCTGCGCGCCCGTCAATACCACTGGCTTATCCGCATTTTGAATCAGATAACTCAACGCCGCAGCCGTATAGGCCATCGTATCCGTGCCATGGGTAATGACAAATCCGTCATATTGCGCATACGCTTCCCGGATGCGGGCAGCGATGTGCAGCCATCTTTCAGGTGTCATGTCCGTGGAATCCAGATTCATCGCCTGCACGGCATCCACATGGCAAAGCTCGCCAATTTCCGGAACGCTTTCCAGCAAATGCCGGGCGCTGATTCCCGGAACAAGCCCGTTTTCAGACTGTTCCGACGCAATGGTTCCTCCCGTCGCCACCAGCAAAATGTGTTTCACGCGCCTTCACCTCCTCGGTTCTTCCTTTTTTTACACTCAGCCCTGCACAAGCTCCTCCGGAACTTTTCTTTCTCATGGCGCGTCATACAGTCATCAAATTCGGAGGTGCGAACCATGAAAAAATTCTTCTGCATTCTTCTTGCGCTTCTAACATGTACCTGCGCAATCGCAAACGGAGAAACGTCCGCCAACGAAACCATTCTCGTCGGCACCGTCACAGATGCAACCATGCATTCTATCAGCATCATGACGGACGACGGCAGCCAGTACGTCTTCTCCAAATCCGACGAAACGGACGTCAGCGGCCTGCAAAACGGCCTTACGCTGGGCGCCACGGTTCAGCTAACCCTTTCAGGCGACATCACCGGCGGCCCTGACAACGCAGAGCTGCGCTCCATCGCCGACGCGCCCCGCGCCGCCTCCCCCATCGTCAAAACCATTTCCCTGGAAGGCGAATCCGAAAGCATCGTGCTAAACCGCTTCGTCTGCGACGCAGGCTGGTCTGTGTGGTACGACGCCAATCTCTTCCTCGCGTCTTCCACCAGGGATATTCCAACCAGCATCGTCCACTTTACACCCAGCGATGCAAATGCCACGCCCAACACCGCGCTGTCCGTTCTGCTTGGAGAAGCGGATCTGGAGGCGATTTTCGCGGAAAACGAACTGGTTCCGGAGGCCGTTGACGGCGTCTATTCCGCAAGCAACAATCATCTGTATATGGAGGCGCGCATCGTCGAGGGCGAAACAAACAGCTTTACCCTGGTCCTTACCTGCCCCATGGAGGCCATGGAAGGCTATGGCGCGCGACTGACGGAGACCATGAACACCTTCCAGATCCTGCAAGACGACGGCCGCAGTCTTCTATCGCTCTATGCGCCAAACGCAGATGCCACCGCTCTGATTGCTTCCGATGTTCTGGTTCAGGACGATCCCCAGGGCATCCTGGACGCCCTGTCCATCCATGGCGCAATCCCCTGCTTTGCAAAAGTGCTTTCCTTCACCCTGGATGGCGATCTGGGGATTTTGGATTTGAGCGCTTCCTTTGGTGAGGCCATGTCCTCCGCGGGCACTGCCGGCGAAACGCTCTACATGGGCAGCGTTGTCAACACGTTTCTCACGCGCTATGGACTAACTTCCCTTCGAATCACCTGCGAAGGCGCGGACATTCAAACCGGTCACACCTTGTACGATGCGCCGCTTTCCTTCATGAACGGCAATCCGTAACATTTTCTCTCCTTATCGCAAAACAGACCGAAGTTTTCTTTGTAGGACTTTTGAAACTTCGGTCTGTTTTCTGTATCAACAGCAAGGATTTTGGTCTTGATTTCTGCGTTTGCGGATCTGCAGCGGCGTGACATCCCGATATTTCCGGAAAACATCTCCCATTCTTGCGGCAGAAGAAAATCCGGACGACAGCGCGACTTCCGACAGCGTAAGTTCCGTAGCGGCCAGCAATCCCTCCGCGCACTCCAATTTCATGTTGATCAACATCATTTGCGGCGACAATCCCACGGCTTCCTTAAACACGCGAAACAGCTGCGAACGGCTCAAGCCCACATAATCCGCAATATCTTCCACGCGGATGCTTCGCTGCAAATTGGCCTGCATATACCACCTTGCCCGTTCAAAATAGACGCTTTTTGTAGAAGCCAGTTCCGGTTGCTGCGCCTGGGCAATCAGCGCAAACAGGCGATACAATCCTCCCAACGCCGCCAAAGTCGCCCTGTTCAGCGTGTGCGCATCGTCATATGTGTTTGTAATTGTCTGCAAGATTTTTTCGGCGACATCTCCCAAATTTACGATGGGGTTTTCGCGGCTGATGCCGGCTTGGCGGGTATAATCCGCCGCCGCAATGCCGGAATAACCAATCCAGCGGTACTTCCATGGATTTTTTTCGTCCGCGCGATAAAAAGTCACATCCCCCGGAAAGATCAAAAACGCCTGGTTTTTTCCCAATTTGTAATGCCGGTCATCCAGGAAATACTCTCCCTCGCCGTCCTCAATCACGTGCAGCAGGTAGTAATCTCGCGCCGCAGGGCCGAAACTGTGCCCGGAACTGCATTCTTCCCATCCGCAGGCGCGCATTTGCAGCGCGGATTGATCCGGCGGATAAATCTCTGTTTGTACAAATCGCAACTCCATGCCGCATGGCCTCCATCGTGCAACATTTTGTGGATATCCCGATCGTGGAGGATGGCGATTTGCCGCCATTCAAGCGGCGTCGCTCCGCAACCCTCCGCCAATATTATATCGTATTTTCTCCCCTTGGGACATTTGCCAAACATACGGACTTTCGGCGCATCCTTTTGTGCATATTCTCCATGTGCATTTGCCTCAGAGAGCCATGTTCTTTTCCGCATATTGCAAAAGCCGGAATCTGTGCTATAATAGACACAATTGCCGCGCGCTTGAGCAAACCATCCAACATTGCAAACAAAAGGAGGACGAATATGGATCTGTCTGGCGCAAAAATAAACTTCCTGGGAGACAGCATTACCTTTGGGCACGGCACCAGTTCGGAAAGCATGCGTTTCACAAACCGAATTGCCGACGAGCAAGGCGCAATTTGCCGCAATTACGGCATCAGCGGCACGCGCATCGCCCGACAAAAAACGCCGTCTCAATGTCCGGACTACGACCTTGATTTTAACCTTCGCGTGGCAGATATGGATGCGGACGCGGACGCGGTCGTCATCTTTGGCGGAACCAACGACTTCGGACACGGCGACGCTCCCCTTGGCAGCATGGAAGACCGCACATGCTACACCTTTTATGGCGCGCTGCATACGCTGTATTCCAGCCTGATTGTCCAGTATCCCCTCGCCAAAATTGTGATTCTCACGCCGCTGCATCGTTGCAACGAGGACAATCCCAGAGGCGACGGCAACAAGCCAGCGGATGTGGGCGTTTTGCGGGACTACGTGCAAATTATCCGTCAGGTCGCGGAGTTCTACGCGCTGCCGGTGCTGGATTTGTTTGCCATGTCCGGTTTGCAGCCGCGGGTGCCCGCCGTACAGCAGCGCTTCATTCCGGACGGTCTTCACCCCAACGACGACGGCCATCGCATCCTGGCGGATTTGCTTGTCCGGTATCTCAAGGCATGCTGACAAAGCACTTGCGCGCCCTTCCTGTGTGGGTTTGAGCGCGCAAGGCTTGCTTTTGGCAGTTACTCATTTGCAGTTTCCGGCAGCGGTTTGTCGCGAGTGAGGTTTTTCATCCAATTAAAGCGATTGATCTTTACCACCGCCACAAAGCATTTGAGGATTTGATCGCACTTCAGGCAAGCGAAAACCACCCATACAGGCGCGCCAAGATAAGCGGCCAGAATCGCAGAAGGCAACACCACCAGGAAGACGAAAATGCTGTCATTTTTGAAGACAAAGCCAATATCGCCGCCAGATTTTACCAAGCCGAACAGCCCCGCCGCCTGATAACAGGTTCCAATGATCGTGACGGACAGAACGTTGATGAATTGAAACGCATATGCGGCGGCTTCCGGCGTAATTCCGGAATACAAACCGATGAACGGACGCTTCAGCAACGCAATCGCGCCTCCCGTCAAAAGGCCCAGGCACAAGAATAAGATTTGCACCGTTCGCGCATATTCCTTCATCAATTCCGTCTTGCCTGCGCCCACGGTTTTGCCGGTGATGATGCCAACCGCAGACGACATGCCGTTCATGACCACATATGCCAGGGAATTCATGGTATTGGCCACGCTGGCCGCGGTAATCACGCTGGCGGAAAAGCGCCCAAGGATGGCGGAATTGGCCATCATGTTCACGCTCCACACCACCTGGCCGCCAATAATGGGCAATCCATAGCGGATAAAATCCTTGCGCAGGTCCTTGTCAAGCTGGAGCAAATCCGAAAAACGAATGCGCAATTTGTCATCAATCCGCGCCACATACAGCGCCATAACCCCGGTTTCCACGATTCGGGAAACGAGCGTAGCAATCGCCGCGCCGCGAATTCCCATGGCGGGAAAACCAATTTTTCCAAAGATCAAAACATAATTCAGCCCGACATTGACAAACAACGAAATCCCCGAAACAAACATACCGATGCGCGCCACTTCCACGCTGCGCATCGATGCAATCAGCGCCTGTGTCAGGCAAAAAAAGATATACGACAGGCAGACGATGCGCAAATACGTGGCGCCATCGGCAATCACCGCAGCCTCATGTGTAAAGAGACCGATGATTTGTGCGGGAAACGCCATACAGACCACGGACAGAATCGCGCCAAAGAACAGAGAAAACTGCACGCCGATGGCCACAATTCGCTTGATGCTGGCCGTGTCCCGTTTTCCCCAATACTGGGCGGCCAGAATGAGAATCGATCCTTCGATGCCCCCGGAAAACACCTGCAAAAACGTCTGAATCTGGCCGCCCATATAGACGCCGGAAACGGCGGAATCCCCCAGCGAACTGACCATCAGATTGTCCGCAAAGGTAACGGCAAACGTTATCAGGTTTTGCAGCGCAACGGGAATCGCCAACAGAACCAACGAACGATAGAAACTCTTGTCCCGGGTGAGCAATCGCATGCGAAATCAGCCTACTTCCTGTCATTTCTGCTTCCAGTTTAATCGACCAATGTTAAGAACAAGCATGCGTCACATATTTTCCTGCAGATATTCCATCAATCCCGTACATCCTTCAAAAACGTCGCGCCATGTTGCGTCAAAATCGCCGGTATACCACGGATCCGCCACATTGCCCGGACGTGCGGTATAATCCATGAGCAGGGAAATCTTTCCTTCCGCATCACCGCCGCAAATACGGCGCATATTGCGCAAATTTTGCTGATCCATTCCGATCAGCATATCATATTGCGCGTAATCCGCACGCACCATTTGCCTGGCGCTACGGCGCGGACAGTCCACGCCATGCTCCAACAGTTTTCTGCGCGCTGGCGGATATACGTCGCATCCAATTTCCTCCGTACTGCTGGCCGCAGACGCAATTTCCATGCGCCTCCACATTCCGTTGCTGCGCGCCATGTCTTTCATCACATATTCTGCCATAGGGCTGCGGCAAATATTGCCGTGGCACGTAAAGAGAATTTTAATCTTGCCTTCCATTCGTCTCCAAAACCTCCCCAAATCCCTGCAAATACGCATTTTGGGCCATTGGGCCATATCGGCCGGTTTGTCAGTTCGCTACGTATTTTCACGCAGTTTTCTGCATTCTCTCGGCCGATTGGTGTCGCAAATGGCGTGCCAACGACTAGGAGTTTGCATGCAATTCCGAGTCGGAGGGGATTCGCGATGGCTGATCTCAGCTGTCCATAAACGGATACGACTGCTTTCAGCGGTTCGTAGACCGCACGCCGACCATCGCTATGTAGCAAATCCGTCCCTCACGGTCACATACCCAACCTCATATTCTGCAGATCAACGACCTTTGCCATGGATTCTGCCGCGTGTTCGAAGCCAATATGGGTGTACACGTTCCGCGTGACGCGAACATCGAATGTCCCTTCCGGTACTGCAGGCGCTTCACGTTCATGCCCGCGCGGCCATGTTGATGCAGAACGTGTATCGAAATACGTGAGGCATGATTCTCGGCAGCGGCTCGTCGTGGGTGCTGTTGTACTTCGCCAAGGCGTGTTTCATCTGGTGCTCGAAGTGCAGCGCCACCTTGGGCTTGCCATTCTTGTCCAGAAACAGAAAGCCGGTGTAGCCGTCCA
>JAQXRL010000192.1 GCA_029218505.1 Eubacteriales bacterium
GCGCAATACAGTCAGAACTGCCAATGTTGCAGCCCATAATCCGACGATTGGATACGAATCTGCAAACCATTATTTCTTCACGCGCGGCTTACTTCTGGAAAAGTACGTAAATTGTGACTATGTACGTCGTCTCATACTGAAAACATGATGCCCAGACTGCAGTGGAAAGGATTGATTCGGATGAACGGCAGAAATAAACACGATGAAGACGAAGGAATGCTTCAGGACTATTTTGAAGACCCGAAAGTGGGAAATGCATATCGGGAAACCTATCTGGCAGGGCTAGACAGTCTGCTTCATTTGCTGGAACGCGAGAGCACTGAAAAACGCAAGATACTTCATGAGGAACTCTTGAAGAACCCGGAAGGCTTTCGTATCCGAATTCGAAATACGCTTGGCTGGCCGCTTGTGGAAGAGAAATTATCTATTCTGGAAAGCAGAAGAGAATTCATAGTTTCCGATAGAATGGCGGACATATACCGTGTGCAGATTCAAACGTTTCCCGGTGTGTGGATGTATGGCATTTTGTTCTTACGGAGAAGCAAGAAACCCCTGCCATGCGTAATTTGCCAACATGGCAGAGGCGGAACTCCGGAGCTATGCAGTAGTTTTTACCCGTGTTACAATTACAATGATTTTGCGCGAAGAACGCTGGACAAGGGTGTTCATGTGTTTTGTCCGCAGATGCTCCTTTGGGATGCACAAAAGTATGGGTGCAAGGCATATGATCGCAATAACATTGATTCTCTTTTGAAACAAAAGGGGAGTTCAATTGCGGCAATAGAAGTTGACGGGCTGATAAAATGGTTGGACTACCTGCAGACTCTACCGGAAATACTCGGGGATTCCATAGGAATGATCGGCCTGTCCTTTGGTGGTTTTTATACGCTGCTTTTCTCTGCACTCGATACAAGAATTAATGCAGCAATGACTTCGTGCTTTTTTAATGGATTCCGTGTTCATGCGCGCTTCACCGATAGCTCTTGGTTTTCCAGTGAAACTCAATTCGGCGATGCTGAATTGGCGGCTCTGGTAAGTCCAAGAAAACTATGGATTCACATTGGGAAGAACGATCAGATTTTGGACAGCAACGGAGCACTTAAAGAATACCGATACCTGCTGGACAGTTTTCCGGAACGCTGCCGGCATATTCATTTTGAAGTGACGGATGACAGTCACGCCTTCCCTCTTAACGATGACGGCATTCACTTTGTGGTTGGAGCGCTCATGCAGAATGAAACTGATGCCATTGAATAAGGAAGAGCAGCAATGAAAAATGCAAGAGAATTGTTTTCGCTGGATGGCCGTGTCGCCATTGTCACCGGCGGCCGCGGATTGTACGGCGCGTCTATTTCTGCCAGCTTGTGTGAAATGGGGGCAACCGTCGTAATTGCATCTCGCAGTGGAGAAAAATGTGAAGCATATGCCAGCGAATTGCGGGAGGTCGGATATTCTGCGGTCGGCATGTCGCTCGATCTGAATAATGACCAATCGATCAAGGACTTTTCCCAAGCGGTCTTTGAACGCTTTGGAAAGATCGATATTCTGGTCAACAATGCGGTCGACCGGCGAAATATGACATCGCTGGCAGATGCGACACGGCAGAAACTCCAAGACTCTGTAAGTACGAATCTGAACGGACAGATCTTGCTGTCACAGGCTGTGCTGGAATACATGATCCCGCAGCAAAGCGGCAGCATCATCAACATCAGCTCTATGCGAGGGCTGGACAGTCCGCATTTCCCGTTCTATCCGGAAACGTTCGGAGATCAGCCCGTAAACTATACGACGGAAAAATGGGCAATGGTCGGGCTGACAAAATATATGGCCGGCAGGTATGGAAAGTACAACATCCGCGTGAACTGCATTGCGCCCGGCGGCTATAATCCGGGACTGTCGGACACGCCGGATAAGAAAAAATTCGTGGAAACCTATATTGAAAACTGCCCCTTGGGGCGTTGGGCCAATGAGGATGATATCAAAGGGCCAGTCGTATTCCTGGCATCTGAGGCGGCCAATTATGTCACAGGTGTAACGCTTGTGATGGACGGCGGCTGGACGATATGGTGATTGGGAGACAGAAAATGAAACATGTGAATGTAAAGGGCATGGATATGTCTGTATTTACGCTTGGGACTGTGCAGCTCGGCATGGACTACGGTCTAGGCGAACATACGCAGCAGCCACCAAAAGAAGCGGCGTTTGCACTGCTCGACCGTGCAGTAGCTTGTGGGGTCAACACGTTCGATACAGCAAACAATTACGGTGATTCTGAAAAGACGATCGGTGAATGGCTCCAAACGAAACAACCAAAGGAACGGCCGTACGTTGTAACAAAGATTGGGCCGTTTGACCGGAG
>JAQXRL010000193.1 GCA_029218505.1 Eubacteriales bacterium
CGTGGAAGCAAGCGCCCCCGCCAGGCCACCCTCTCCAGATTATGCTGGAATCCTGCGGATTCCGGCCGTCTGGAATGTCCTCGCAAGAGGGCATCGAGGTGGGAGGCGCCTCTGCAATGCGGATTCACGCCTTTTGCGATCGCGTTTCCTTCATGCTCTCAGTTCGGCCTGGGTTTTCCGCCTTTTCGGCAAACAAAAGAGCTTTCCGCCAGCGCGTTGGCGGAAAGCTCTTTGCATGCAGTTTGGCGGGCCACGGCATCAACATTTTTCCCAACGTCCTGGCCGTTGCGCCGCAGGTTTGATCCGGAATTCGTTTCCGCAGTCCACATCAGCGGGCGCACAGGGGAAAATTTCCCACGCGCCGGTTGACTCGGGTTTTCCGGGAATCCGAGCCCAAAGGATGCTCCTCCGGTCGGTCCTCCATTTGTTCGTTGGATCCGGCGGGCGCATTTGGCAAAATGCCGGACTCCGTCCCTGGAACCGTTCCCAACGCGCTGCGCTGATGCACTTGGGTTTGACGCAGCCTTTTGCGCCTTCAGGAAATGCGCCGATCACGCCCCGCAGAAGCTGTTCGGATGCGCGCAATCCATTGGGAAAGGCAAACGGCGCGCAGATTCGTCGCTGCCCTGCTGACAGGTGCGGTTGCCGCCGTCAGCATCCTTTTGCCGCTTCCTTCGAAGGATATGGCGCGCGATCATCTCCGAGGAAGAACACTGCCACCGTTCCGGGACCGCAATGGGACGCAATGATGGTGCCGATGTCGCAAATTCGAATCTCTTCGCGGAGATTCGGAAAATGCTGACGGACGGCTTCTTTTGTTTCCTCCGCCTCGGCAAGGCAATTGGAATGGCATATCCAGCATTTTCCGGAATATTGCAAACCATTTTGCGCATGTTCTTCCATTTCTTGAATTGTCCGCTGAATCGCCTTTTTCTTGCCGCGAACCTTATCATAAGCAATGATATGGCCGCCATCGTCCAATCGCATGATTGGACAGATGCTTAAAATGGCGCCCACCGTTGCTGCCGCGCCCGACATACGGCCGCTGCGGCGATAATACTTGAGATCGGTGGAAAAGAACTGATGGTGGACTTTTTGCCGATTCGCCATAACCCACTGGGCAACTTCTTCCATGGAATGACCTTGATCGCGCAGATCCGCCGCTTCATCCACCAGCAAACCATAGCCGGAAGAACTGCAAAGAGAATCGATCACCAGGATCTTTCGGTTTGGATAATCTTGGCGAAGTTCTTCCGCGGCCATTGCCGCGTTTGAAACGGATGGCGTCATGCCCGAACCAAAGGAGATGTGCAGCAAATCTCCCTCTTGAAGGAGCTTTGCAAAGAATTCTTTGTATTTGAAAACGTTGATTTGAGAAGTGGAGGGAATTTTCCCTTCTTCCAAAAAACGGTAAAATTGCGGCAATGCTTCAGGGTTTCGTCCCATATCGTCCGGATATTCCTGCCCATCCACGGAATAGGAATAGAACAAAACGGGAATATTCCGGCTGCATACATACGCATAGGGCAGATCCACGGTGGATTCGCAAGATAAAGTGAAATGATTAGCCATTTTGATCTCTCCTTCAATGCCTTCAAAAACTTGATTCCGCTTCTTGACTGAAACAAAGCTCTTGGGATATTGTACCTGAATCGGTGGCATGAATCAACATCTTTTTCGCATGTTTCGCTTTTGAATTCAAGAAACGTTTCTGCAAAAATAAATATATGAAATTTTGTGATGATCAGAACAAAATTTTGGCCCTGCTGTCCGTTCGATTTTGCCGGGCGCGGCCGCGCAAGGCAGACATTGCACGCTGCCGGCATGCCATTGGCGGCGCCGCGTCGGAATGAGCATTTTTGCAAGGTTGAGAATGGACTGCGCGCAATTTCGAGACCTCTCTGCCGGCTTCTATGGAGCGACCTGGTTTCACGAAAACCATTCTCCGGTTTGGATTCCGATCCTGATTTCTTTTCCCGGTGCATGCGGCGTCCGGCAGAAAAGCGGTTGCTGCTGTTTTTATCTTGCATGAAAATTTTCCGAAACCTATTGACAACAGCAATGAAATGGTATAATATACTAAATAGGAATTATACTTAATAAGGGCGAGGAAAGCATCATGCTGAAGCGCAACACGATCCAGCGCAGTCTCGTTTTGGAAGCCGTCAACCGCCTGCAGTGCCATGCTACAGCGGAAGAGATCTACGATGCAATTTCCCGTGAGCATCCCCATATCAGCCGCGGCACAGTGTACCGGAACTTGAAGCAGTTGTCTGAAACGGGTGAAATCCGCAAGCTGGAGGTGCCCGGCAGTGCGGATCACTATGATCATCGCACGCACAACCATTATCATGCCCGCTGCCTGAAGTGCGGGAAAGTGTTTGACGTGGAGATGGACTACATAGAGGATCTGGAACGGTCGATCCGGGATGCCCATGGCTTCGATATCCGTGGCCACGACATCATGTTCCGGGGCGTCTGCCCCGCATGTCAGGAAGAGGACAAATAAGAGCCCGTGCGGGAGGCAGAATCCCGTAAAGATAAATATTGAGAAGGAGGAAAATTATGAG
>JAQXRL010000194.1 GCA_029218505.1 Eubacteriales bacterium
AACCGCATGTTCTTCCGCAATGCCCACGTCAAAAAAACGATCCGGATATTGCTTTGCGAACGCAGACATCCCTGTGCCATCCGGCATGGCTGCCGTGACGGCGCAAACACGAATGTCATTTTCCGCCATGGCAATCAGCTCCGCCGCAGCAATCCTTCCGTAGCTGTCTGCGCCGCCCTCCTTCGCCGCGCCTGTTTCCACAAAAAACGGCGCAACGCCATGAAACTTGTCCGGATGGTTTTCCGCAGGCATATAGCCGCGCCCTTTTTTCGTCACCACATGGATCAGAACCGGGCGCGTCGTATCCCGTTCCCGATTCAGCACCCGAATCAACCGCTTCAGATCGTGACCGTCCACCGGGCCTATGTACGTAAAGCCCAGCGCTTCAAAAAAACGACCGTCCACAAACAAGGATTTGACCACATCGCGGATTTTCTCCAACGCATGAAATACCGGCGCGCTCAAGGTTCCCTTCTCCATGCTCCGCCGCACAAAGTATTTGAATTGACGATATCCCTTGCTTTGACGCAAACCCGTAAGATAATTCGCCATAGCGCCCACGTTGTGAGAAATGGACATGTCGTTGTCGTTCAAAACGACAATCAAGGGCGTGCCGGATTGACCGGCATCATTGAGCGCCTCGTAGCACATTCCTCCGGTCAGCGCGCCATCGCCAACCAGGGCCACCACGCGATTCTCACCGTGCATCACGTCTCTGGTGCGCGCCATGCCCAAGGCAGCAGAAATTGCGTTGGAAGCATGCCCTGCCGTGAAGCAATCATACTCGCTTTCCTCCGGCGCCGGAAAACCGCTGACGCCCTGCCTTCCGCGAAGCTCCTGAAAGCCCGCCAAACGGCCGGTGAGCAGCTTGTGGGCATAGCTTTGATGTCCTACGTCAAACACCAGCTTGTCCCGCGGAAAATCAAACACATAATGCAGCGCCACCGTAAGTTCCACTGTTCCGAGATTGGAGGCCAAATGCCCGCCGCGTCGGGACACAACGCGCACAATTTCGCCGCGCAGTTCTTCGCAAAGCATGTTCAATTCCTTGAGTGACAGCTTTTTCAGATCCTGCGAACCGATCAGTTCTTTTTGCATGAAACAAACCTCAAATCAGCATTCGTGCCAGCAAAATGCCCAACACCGCCCCGACAAGAACCTCCAGAGGCGTGTGACCAAGCAGTTCCTTTAACGTTTCCTGGGTAAGACCTCTGCCGTTTTCAATCATGTCCTGCACAATTTCATTGAGCATTCTGGCTTGTTTTCCAGCAGCGCGCCGAATTCCGGCAGCGTCTGTCATGACCACCATCGCCAAAATGGCGCTGATTGCAAAGCTTGCGCTATCAAATCCCGATGTTATGCCGCAGCATGTCGCCAGCGCACATACCACCGCGCTGTGAGAGCTCGGCATGCCGCCAAGCCCGAACATTCTGCGCAAATCCAGCCTTCTGTCCACGATCAGCGTTAACAGAATCTTTGATCCCTGCGCCACTGTCCATGCGATCACACAAATCCACAACGTCCTGTTTGCAAACAATTCATGAAAAAAGCGCACTGCCGCCCGTCTCCTCTCCGGCTACGAAACCTGCGCGGCCTTTTCCGCCAGCGTCCGGAAAAAATCCGCCCGGGCGTCAAAGCCGTCTAATGCGTGGATCGCCGCTTTCTGCAGCCGGGCAATGCGCTCCCTTGTGCCTTCCACGCCCCAAATCGACACGCAGGTAAGCTTTCCGCTCTCCGCATCCTTGCCCAGCGTCTTGCCTGCCTCCGCAGAATTTCCCACCACATCGGTAAGATCATCCGCCGCCTGGAACAGCAGGCCGTACATTTTCCCAAACTGCGTCAATGCAGACAACGTCTCTTCCTCTGCCGCGCAAAGTCTCGCCGCAGCGCGAAGCGGATACACAAACATGCAAGCCGTCTTGCCTTCATGGATTTTCTCCAGGACGTCCACGCCGGACATGGAAGCATTTCGCTCGCATTCCAAATCCAGGCATTGCCCTGCCACCATGCCGGTAACGCCGGACCCCTTTGCGATTTCACCAATGGCCAGCAGGTCCTGCGCCGCCCGTTCCGGACGCCTGGAAGAAGCGTTCAACATGGTTTCAAAGGCCAAATTCAAAAGTCCGTCTCCCGCCAGGATTGCCTGTCCCACGCCGTATACCACATGGTTGGTCGGCCGGCCACGGCGCATGGAGTCGTTGTCCATGCCCGGCAAATCATCATGGATCAGGGAATATGTGTGAATCATTTCCACCGCACAGGCAAAGTCCATCGCTTCGGAAACGTCTCCGCCCAACATATCCACCGCGGCAAGCAGCATGCACGGGCGCAGCCGCTTTCCACCCGCTTTGACGCTGTACCACATGGCGTCGTTCAGCAATTCAGGGCGTCCATCATGGGGCTGCGCAAAAAGCTGCTCCAAACGCAGATTTACCAAATTGCGATATGTTTCCAGGTTGCCCATCCTCACGCCTCCTCATCCATGGATTGTACACCGTTTTCCGTAAGCACGCGTATGCGCTTATCGCCGCTGTCCAACAGCGCTTTCAACTTGGCCTGAATGGCCATTCCCCGTTCAAAGGTTTCAAAGGATTCCTCCAGCGTCGTTTCTCCGCTTTCCAATCGCCGAACGATTTCCTCCAACGCCTGCATACCTTGTTCAAACGTCATGTTCTCTATGTCCATCTGCGGCCTCCGTAACGCGCGCGCCAATCTGTCCGCCGCGCATCTTAATTCGAATATTCTCGCCTGGGGAAAGCATCTCAGCATCGGAAACGATGCAATCCTGCCGCTCCACAATGGCATATCCCCGCTCCAGCACGCGATTGGGGTTCAGGGTCCGCAGCGCGGTTGCCTCGCCTTCCAATCTCCTGCGAGCGGCAATCCTTTTGGCTTCCATGCCGGCTGCCAGCCGGGCGGATAGCTCGTTTATCCGCGCTCTGCGTTCATCCAGCAGGATTTTTTGGGGCATAGACAGCGCGGCGGACGCCGAAAGCTTCTCTAGACGCGCCCTGCGCAGTTGCTGCCCGGCATGAAGCGCCCCCGTGAGCCGCCAGGTAAGCGCATCGAGCCGTTCCTGCAAATCCTTCAGCACCGGCACGGCAAGTTCCGCCGCCGCAGAAGGCGTAGGCGCGCGCAAGTCCGCAACAAAATCCGCAACGGTAAAGTCCGTCTCATGGCCCACGCAGGAAATCACAGGAATCCGGGACGCGGCAATCGCCCTGGCGACGATTTCTTCATTAAATGGCCACAAATCCTCGATTGACCCGCCGCCTCGTCCCACCAGCAGCACATCCGGTATGCCGGTATCGTTCAATCGGGCGATTGCATCCACAATTTCTCCCGCTGCGGCAGGCCCTTGTACGGAACAGGGCGCAAGCAGTACGCCAACGTTGGGATTGCGCCGGCGCACAACATGAAGAATATCCCGAATTACCGCGCCGGTACGGGACGTGACCACGCCGATCACTTTGGGGAAAAAGGGAATTTCCCGCTTGCGCGCGGGATCAAACAATCCTTCCGCCATCAAAGCGCGCTTTAATTGCTCAAAGCGCAAAAACAACTCTCCTTCGCCATCTTTGCGCATTTCCGTAACATATAGCTGAAAGGAACCGTCCCGTTCAAAAATCGACGCGCTGGCTTTCACCGTCACACGCATGCCATCCGAAGGGCGAAAGGAAAGCGTCAGCGCGTTCTGCCGAAACATAACGCATTGCACGCGGGCATGGTCGTCCTTCATGGCAAAGTATTTGTGACCGCTAACGTGATCCTTCCATCCGGAAATTTCTCCGGTAACTTCCAGGTTGCGCAGCAAAGGATCTGCCGCCATGAGACGGCGCGCATATTCATTCAGCTCCGAAACGCTGACCGCCAGACGTTCAGGCATCATGTCCTTTCCGCCGCGAGAACGGCGTTGCGCATCAAAATCGCGATGGTCATGGGGCCGACGCCGCCGGGCACGGGCGTGATCCAGCCCGCAACCGATTCGCAGGACGCATATTCCGCATCGCCCACGACCCGGCCGTCTTCCAGCCGATTGATTCCCACATCGATCACAGCACATCCGGGCTTCAGCATATCTCCCGTGAGAAATCCCGCCCGGCCAATGGCGCTAACCACAATATCCGCCTGGCGCGTAAAGGCCGAAATATCCGCCGTTTTGGAATGGCACACGGTGACGGTGGCATTTTCGTTCATCAGCAACATCGCCATGGGCTTCCCGACAATGTTGCTGCGCCCCAAAACCACGGCGTTTTTGCCGGACATCGGAACGTTATATCGCTTCAGCAGTTCGATGCAACCGGCCGGCGTGCACGGCAGCGTGGAGGGTCTGCCGGAAAACAGTTTCCCCGCATTGATGACGTGAAACCCATCCGCATCCTTTTCCGGAGAGATTTCGTCCAGCACCTGTACGGCGTCGATATGCCGCGGCAGCGGCAATTGCACCAGAATTCCATGGATAGATTCATCCTGGTTCAGTTTTCGCACCTCGTCCACCACCTGTTGCTGAGTGGCATCCGCGGGCAAAAACACCTGCACCGGCCGTATTCCAACGTCTTCGCAAGCACGCCGCTTGTTGCGCACATAAATCTGGCTGGCGGGATCTTCGCCCACCAGCATCACTGCAAGGCAAGGTTCTATGCCCTTGTCCCGAAGCGCCTGTACCCGCAGTTTCAGTTCTTCCCGAATTTGTTTGGCCGTGGCCTTGCCGTCGATTTTGATCGCCGCCATGTCATTGCCCTCCGTTTGTTTTTTCTGTTTCAAAACGCTGTTCGCCAACAGGAATTCGTTCGCTGCGCCTTTAAACGCCTGATACAGACACATCAAAGCACGGCTCCCGCTGGGCGAGGCCGCGCTTTTCATCCATGCGCCGCAGCGCTGCGCGAACACAAGAAAAGCCGTCCTCTCCGACGGTTGCGGAGAGGCGGTGTTTTTTGCGTCAATGTTCTTCCCGGGCAATGCTGCCCAGGACGCCGTTTACAAACGCGCTTGCCTTTTCCCCGGAAAAGGTGTTGGCAAGATATGTCGCCTCGCTGATTACCACAGAAGGAGCTTCGGCGCCCTGTTGAAGCTCATAGGCGCCCAGGCGCAGAATCGCCAAATCGACGCGCGTAATTCTGTCCAGCTTCCATCCCCTGGTATACCGCTCAATGGCGCTATCCAACGCTTCCACATTGGACACCACACCCTCGAAGACGCGGTCCATGTAGTCTGCTTCTTCTTCGTCCGGCCGCACCTCCAGCAAGCCAAACCGGGTGTCGTCGCCGCCATCCCCACCCATTTCCCATTCGTAAATCAGCTTCATCGCCTGCATGCGCGCTGTTGTTCTGGTCATCCGGGCTCCTCCATCTCTTACGCTTCTTCTTCGCGATGCGCTTCCTCATCCGTTGCGCCCGCCTCCGCCGGCATGGAAAGATCCTGCTCCAGCGGCATTTCTTCTTTTTGTGCGGCAGGCGCTGCTTCCTGGGCCGCAAAATTTTCCGTTGATGCGGAATCCTCCCGCGCAGGTTCCTGTGCAACCGGTTCCTGGTGGTGCTTCGCCATCCAATATCCCGCATGGGTTCCGATGTTCTGATCCGCCGTTACGGAATGAATGGTCACCGACACGCCGCGCACCGCAATTCCACAGTTCATTTCCACATATTCACGAATATCCCGCTGCATGTTCAAGGTGACGGTAGGCACATGCACGCCCGCCGCAACCGACATATCCACGGAAATGGAAATCGCATCCTCTTCGTTATGCACGTTGATTTTCAAGTCTCCGGAGCCTTCCGTCGGGCCAACTGCCTGGCGCACCATTTGCTCAATGGCGCTCATGGCAATGCGCACCCGGCCTTTGTCGCTGGAATCAATGACCACAAAGGCGCGATCACGTCCCCTGCCATCCCGGCGGAACATAAACACGATCACCAAAACGCCGGTCAGCGCAATGAGCAGCGCAATCGCCAGGGCGATATAATCGCCATACGGCGTCGCGACGTTCAACCGCGCGACAAAATCCCCCATGATGTCATAGCCATACACGCGCAAACCAAGGCAAGCCGTGAAGGCGATGCCCAAAATGGCAAACAGAACAATCAAGACCCGATCCCAAAAACTCAGCTTCATTTCCGTTACCCCCTTTTCCCGGGGAATGGCTTATTCCTTCGAGATGTCCTCGTCGGCCTCCTCGGGCGTATCCTCCAATATTTCTTCCTGAATGTCGGGTTCCTTTTCCTGTTGCTGCGCCGATGAATCCTCAATCATCTTTTTGTGCTGTTCGTTCAGTTCCGCAACAGCCTTGTTTTCCTTCTCGAAGCTCATTCCCGTAACATGCACATCCACGCCGCGCACATTCAGCCCGCTCATGGTTTCGATGGCCTTTTTGACATTTTCCTGAATGTTGCGCGCCACATCCGGAATGGGCGAGCCGTATTCCACCACAATATTGATATCCGCCGTCACCTGGTTATCCTCCAGGTCGATGCGCACACCTTTGGTAAAATTGCGGCTGGATTTTCTGCTGAGGATATCGGCCAACCCCGCCGATGCGGAACTCATGCTGGCAACGCCTTCCACCTCGTTTGCCGCAAGGCCGGCAATGGTCGCCACTACCTCCGTGGCAAAGGAAACGGTGCCGTCCGGATTCTCATCCATTTTTACGCCGGAAGGATAGTTCTCGCTCATATTCAAGACCTCCTTGTCTGTGGGACGGCTGATCGCTTTCTGAAAATAACCGTCCGTCTATATTATAGCAGATAAACGCGCTTCAATCAAACAGTTTCGATTAATTTATGGGAATGATCTTGACATTGGCCGCATCAATCTCTGTTTCCCGCATGACCAATTCCAAAATCGTGGCGCTTTCCTGTTGGGAAATTGCCGGCGTTCGCAACAGCACGTTTACAGAATCCTCGTGCACCGTGCAAACCGCGTCCGCATAGCCGCGCATTTTCAGGACTCCTTCAATGGTCAATTCTTTTTCCGCCCATTGCGCCAGCAAAAGCGCCTGTCTATGCGCTTCCTCCGCCAGTTCCCGGGAAATGTTCTCGTCCGCGGCCATCTCTTCCAGTTGACTTTTTTGCATGGCACGCAATTGTTCGCGCTCCGTGCGAAACGCCGTCATGGCGTCCTCCGGCGTCTGCTCTTGCGCCTGACCTTCCACGGCGGAGGAGGTTCGCGCGTCCCGCGGAATGTTCCTCGTAAAATAAGGCAGCGCCGCGCACACGCACAATACCGCCAGCACCACGACGCCCCCAAGCGCAATCCAGGAGCCAAGCCGCCTGCCCTCTTCATTGAAAATATGCATTCTCTCGCCCTCCGTCAGAAATTCATCTTCACGACTTCAATCCGATTCAAATCCACGCCCAGCAAAGCCTTTACCGCCTGCGCCAGCCTCAATCGCACCGCAATATCGCCGGCGCCCTGGGCCACAACGAGCACCCCAACCACGCCGCCGTTCTCGTCCTCCGTTACCATGGCGCGCACCTCGCCCGCACCCTCAACGCTGCTTAAAACCCGTTCCAGGCGTTCCTCCAATTCCGTAGACGCGTCCCTGGTTCCGGAAAGCGCGCCTGTGTCCTGCAAAATCAGCGCCAAAAGCGCAATCGCCACCAGCAAGGCCAGCCATTCTATTTTTCGCGCAGAGCGCAGCTTTTCCATGAAGGATGCGGGCATGTTGTCCTCCGATTTCATTCGAACATATCGCCGTTCTTGCGGAACAAAGGCCGCGCCCGGCGCGCAAGAAGCCTTGGCGGAACTTTCAGCAATTGCCCCAGGCAACGATTTTGAAAATCAGATTTGCAATTTCCAACACGGCGGAAAGTCCCGCCATCAAGCGAACGCCTTTTCGAAGCGAGCCCTCCTTGAGCAGAAGATCGATCGCTCCGGAAACCGCGCTCAGCGCCGTCAGCCGTACCACACTTTCTCCCATCGCGCCCAGCATATCTTTTTCCTTTCTCATCGAACCAGCCCGCCGCCTGCCCGAACGGTTGCCCCCAGCATCAGCAACAGCATCATCACCACCGTAACGCACACCACCAGCAGCATTTCTGCCGCCCGGGCAAACTGTTCCGTCATGCGCGTCAGGAACGGATCCGCGACAGGCTCCATGACGGCGGAAGCCAGCCGCATGGCCAGCGTCGTCGCCAAAAGCGCCGCCACGGGCCGCACGCAAATCGACAGCGTTATCAGCATTCCGGTTACGCCCAGGGCGCTCTTTACCAACAGCGTGCTGGAAATCAGCGCGTCCAACGTGTCCGCTACCTCGCCGCCAATTACCGGAATGATGCTGTCCACGGCATATCTCGCCGTGCGAACGCTGAGGTTGTCATAACCCGCCGCCAGCGTTCCCTGAACGGACAAAAGCGCCAGGAAGACCGTCATGGCCGCGCCTGCGGAAAAATTGACCACGCCGCGGGTCAGGGAAAACAAGCGTTTCAGCGACAGGTTGGCGTTTAGATTCCCTGCTACGGCCAACCCTGCCGCCACCGCCGCCAAGCGCATGCCCCAGCCGGCCGCCGCCTTTGAAATTCCTTCCGCAAACAGCGCCGCCGCCGGCGAAAGCATTGCCGCGGCAGAAGAAGCGCCCGTCGCGGACAAAAGCCCGGTAAGCAGGGGAAACACCGCGTCCGAAAGTCCCGCGAGATTTCGAATCAAGGCGCCCGCAACATCCATCCTGCGAAAGAACGCTCCTGTCAATACGGCCGCGCAGGACAGGCGGCACACATATTGCGCCGCCGTCGCGCCTGGCGAACCGCCCAGCATTTGCACAGCCACCGCGCTGATCATCGCCGGAGCGACAATCCCGCTCAGCATGCCGACGGCGTCCCGCAGTCCGGACAGCAACGCGTTCTTCACCTCCGCCAGCGCGCTTTCGATATCCTGGCTGAATTCTCCGGACGCCAGCTTCAGCACCGTTTCCCTGACGGAAATTTTCTCATCCGCCAAATCGGCAAACTCCTGTATTTCCCCAAACTCCATTCCGTTTACGATTTCCTCAACGCCCTTCCCTTCCGCGCAAGCGCCTTGAACAACCAGCGCCAGCAGGACGCTTATCAGCGCCAGAACCCGCCTCACAGCAATGCCTCCGAAACCACTTCCATCAATTGCGTCAACAGAGGCGCGGAAAGCGCCAGCATCGCCACCCTGGCCGCAAGGGCAATTCTTCCGCCCATGGCGCGTTCCCCCGCGTCTTCACACATCTGCGCCGCGAATTCCGCAATGAGCGCGATTCCCGCCGCGCGCAAAAGCAGCGCGCCGCTTTCCTCGGACATGCCGCCCCGGTTGGCAAGGCGCAGCATCGCTTCCACGGCCTGGCGCAATTCTCCGGATAACATCACCAGCACGGCCGCGCCTGTCGCCAGCGCCAGCGCTCCCGCCATTTCGGGATGCTGTTTGCGCAGCATGGCGCACATCATGGCCGCCACCACGCACAGCGCCGAAACTCTCACTGCCGCCATATCAGAATTGCAACATGGCGCGGACGGTTTCGAAGAAATCCGAAATCATATCCACCACCATCACCAGCACAACGACCAGCCCGGACAGCGCTACCAGCGTGGCGATATCCTCTCTGCCGGCCCGGTTCAGCACCTGCGTCAGTACCGCCACCAGAACGCCGATGGCCGCGATCTTAAACACAAAATCAATTTCCATGCGAACCTCCTCACAGCACGCCCACCGCCAGCGCAAGACCCGTCAGCATTCCCAGCGTGGTATACAGCCGCGCGCTTTCGCTGCCGGAACGCCGCGCCTCCTCCTCCAGCCTGCCCATTTCCCGAATGGCCGCCTGAAAGCGCTTTTCCTGTTCGACGCGCCCGCTTTCGCCAAGTCCGTCAAACAGCATCGACAGCGCGGCCATGTCGCTTCCGGTCATGCTGTCCAACAATCCGCCGTGACGGTGCTCCCGGGCAGACAGCGCGTTCCACGCATCGGAGGCGCACTTCCCCGGAACCATCTCCTGACCCAGCTTGCGCAAAAGAGGGCTGGCTGACATGGACAGCGCCGCGTTCACCGGCAAGAGCCTGTCCAACATGTGAACCCGCAAAATCTGCGCCGCATCCATCACGTCCGTCAAAAGCCTGGCTCTGCGCGTCTGTCCCGAGGAAAGCGCCCGCCCCGCCATGGTGCAACCGACGACAATTGCTCCCGTCATCACAAGCCGTATCATGGACTTCCATCCTCCCCATCGTTTCCGTCCTGGCAAATTCGCATATCCGCAACGCGCCCCGGCGCACCGTCCAACAGTGCGCGCACCGGGAACGCCCCGGCGTCCATCAGCGCCCCCAGGCAGGCGCGCCGCCTCGCTTGAGAAAAACCGGATGCATGTGCCGTTGCCATAACCGTTACTCCGCAACGCATGGCTTCCAGCACCGCCTCTCCATCTCCCGCGCTCCCCAGCTCGTCCACGGCAATGACGTCCGGCGACATGCTACGTACCAGTCTGGGAATCGCCTGATCTTTGGGACAGGCATCCATCACGTCCGTGCGCGGACCAACGTTCAGCGTAGGCGTCGCCCCGCGCATGGCCGCCAGTTCTCCCCGCTCGTCCACCAGCCCCACATGCCAACCCGCTTCTGACACGCGCCGCACCAGATCCCGCAAACACGTGGTTTTTCCCATTCCCGGCCGGGACACCAGCAGCACGCCTCTGGGCCTTGGTCCCTGCAGCGCCGCCGCGGCAATTTCTTTCGCGCAGCCGGGAATCTCTCTGGGCACCCGGACGCACAGCGCCTGGATATGCACCAATTCCCGCATTTGTCCATCTCTTGCCGCATATCGACCCGACACGCCAACCCGGCAACCGCCCGGCAACGAAAAGAAGCCGCGGCATAGTTCCTCCTCCCAGGCATACAAGCTGTGCTCCAACATGCCAGCGGCAATCTTTCGAATTGCCTTTTCCTCCATGGGCTCGCCTTCCTGCAAGGATTTCTCCGCCGAAACCAGCTCCGCAGCACTTCCCACGCGCAGGCGCACTTCCGTAATTTCTTCCCGCATTTCCATCACGCGCCTTCCCAGCAATTCGGGAAGATGTCCCGCCAGCGCCTCTACCCCGTCATGTCCATCCCCTCCAAACTGTAATGGAATATATGTGCGCCGCGCTCCGGTTATCCAACGTGGATAAAATTCGCCTGCAAAGAAATATGCAACATTCCACGCAGATATTTGCAACAAAACGATATTGCAAAAAAGTCCGCGTCCTGTTACCATATGCGTAGGAAATACTGCATAAGGAGCGTGTACTCATGTCCAAGAAGATTGCGTTTATCGGCGCCGGAAGTTTCGGCTTTACGCGCAAACTGGTCAACGATCTGCTCACATTCCCCGCATTTCAGGATGCCAACATTACCCTGATGGATATCAATGCCGAACGCCTGGCGTATATCAAGCGCGCGGTGGATCGCATCGTTGCGGAAGGCAAGTATCCCGCCACGGTCGTCGCCACGATGGACCGCAAAGAAGCGCTCATGGGCGCCGACGGCGTGGTAACGACCATTCTCCACGGTGAAGTAGACGTATGGCAGCATGACATTCTCATTCCCAAAAAGTACGGCGTGGACACAAATGTTGGCGATACGCGCGGCCCCAGCGGCATTTTCCGCTATCTGCGCACCATCAATCCCATCATGGACATTGCCGCCGACATCGACCGCTACTGCCCGAACGCGGTGTACCTGAATTACACCAACCCCATGGCCATGCTGTGCCGCACGGTACAGGGCGCTTTCCCCAACATGGTTGCTTCCGGCCTGTGCCACAGCGTGCAAGGCACCGCTTCCATGCTGGCCAAATGGATTGGCGCGCCGGAGGAAGAAATCAGCTATACCTGCGCCGGCATTAACCATCAGGCCTTCTACACCCAATTCCTCTGGAACGGCAAGGATGCGTATCCTCTGATTCGCAAGGCCATTACCCAGCAAGAAGATATCTACAAGCAGGAAATCGTGCGCAACGAAATGTTCCTGGCGCTGGGCTATTACGTAACGGAGTCCTCCGGACACAACAGCGAATACAATCCCTGGTTCCGCAAGCGCCCCGACCTCATTGAGAAATACTGTCTGCCGGGCACCGGCTGGAATCCCGGCGAGTACGCCTATATTCTCAACGAATACCGCAAGCGCGAGCACACCTGGAAAGAAGACATGGAGAAATGGTTCGCCGAACCCATTGATTTGAAGCGCGGATTTGAATACGCTGCGTATATCTTCAACGCCATCTTTGGCGACGGAGAGATGTTCAAATTCAACGGCAACGTGCGCAACTTTGGCCTCATTGACAATTTGCCGGAAGGCTGCTGCGTGGAAGTGCCTGTTTTGGCCAGCCGTCGCGGTCTTGAACCCATCCATGTGGGCAAGATGCCCGCCCAATGCGCGCTGCTCAGCGGTACTTCCGCCCAGATTGAAGAAATGGTGGTGGAAGGCAGCCTCAGCGGAGATAAGGAAATGATCTATCAGGCCATTTGCTACGATCCGCTCACCGCCGCCGTGCTTTCTCTGAAGGAGATCCGCGCCATGGTGGACGAAATGTTTGAACAAAACAAGGATTGGCTGCCTCAGTTCAAATAAGCGCCGGAAAAACGAAAAAACAACACGCTCCAAGGCGTTTCCTGCGCCTTGGAGTGTCAAAGCGTTGACAAAGTCAGCGCTTTGCCTGACGCTGAAAAAGCCTGCAAGACGAGGAAGCAAGCCTGCAAATGAGGGAGCTTACACAGACGTAAGTGACAGAAATTTGCCGTTGAAGCGGACGAAGGAAGCAAAAATTCCTGCCGATTCAATTTGAACAGCCGGAATTTTTGCGTTTGTGGGCTTTGTCAGGAATCTGACGCTCCAAGGCGTTTCCTGCGCCTTGGAGCGTGTGCCGTTGTGCGCCGAGCAGGCAAGAGAAAATCCCCAGTTCCACTGGGGATCATGCAAAAAATGCTTTCGCACAACAGCGGGATCGACCATCCATTGATGCCCTCTTCAGAGGGCGGCCACAGGGAATATGCCCTGATGTGGCTTGATCAAGCCATCTGTTCAGCGGTGGTTGTGATATTTTCGATCTTTCCTGTGTTTTCGAATCGAAACGTGTTCTTTGCCTGAAATTCCTGCCGAAACGGTTGATTTCCGCTTTTGAAAAGAGAAAACAGCCCCTTCTTCCTTCTTTCGCAAGCGACCTGAAGCTTGCGCTTGGATTTTGCATGATAAGCCCTGCAAGCATCGCAATTCCCATGCCGCTCGCAGTTTTTCTTTTTG
>JAQXRL010000195.1 GCA_029218505.1 Eubacteriales bacterium
TATCAGAACCTTAATGTCGTTGATTTTCTGCGTGGTTTCCGGGTCAAAATAAGCAATCTTCGGGAAAGTCGCGGTCAGGTATTGGCGCACAACCTCAACCGACTTCATGCGATAGTGCGAATCGCCGTTCGTCGGATCAAACGTATATGTTAAGTCGCTTACATCGCTCACGTCTCCGGAAATCAGTTGCCATGCAAGCGGGTAATACAGACCGTTGCCGCATCCCCTAGCGCTGTGCATTCCCATCATTCTGCCGCACTGCGATTGATACTGAATCTTTTGATCCAAGCCATCCTCTCGGTACGCAATGGTGGTATGCGCTTCGTTGACGTACTCCCAGCCTTCCGTAACGCCATAGCCATAACCCGCGTTCACCATCTCGACGTCAGGCCCGACCACGCTCAAAACATAGTTGCTGCTGGTTTCCTCATAGAACCAGTCCGCAAAGCGCAACGCCGTCGCGATGTCTTCGCAATTGCTGGTGACCACAAAGCCGCCGATATTCAGGTTCTGCGCTTTGCTGTCAAGGTTCATCGAAGTAGACGGCCACTGCTTTTTGTCATTCCATTCACTGGTCAAAGGTTGAACATGCGTCCAATCCGCGAACGTATCGGGATGCGTTAGATAGGCGACTTGAGGATACACTCCATTTAGATCCTGCGCCATTTTGGAATCACAGGCTGCGGAATCCATGGTGTAGTAATCCGGATCAATGAGTCCTTCGGCATACATGGTGTTCATGATCTTCAGATATTCGCCGAACACTTCCCGATCGGCCGCAGGAATCACCACTTTGCCATCGCGCAAGCAGGGCGTAACACCCCAGCCGTCATCGGTAAGATAACCCAAAGCGATCAGAATCAACGTGCTGGGCTTGTTGTAATAGTTCATGCTTCCGCCAAAGGGAATGATGCCATCGCCCAGGGTCTTGAATTTGCGCAACGCCTCAAGGAATTCATCCAGAGTCTCCGGATTCTTCATTCCGATCTTTTCCAGCCATGCCTCATTGATAAAAAAGCGGCAGCAAGAGAAGCATGCGTCACCCTTGCTTTCGGCGTCCGCAATGTAAGGCAGGCTGTACAGCTTTCCGTCAGGCGTGGCTGCATTCTCCAGAATAAACGGATACTGCTGCGTCAATTTGTAAAAATTCGGCATGTACTCCTCTGTCACGTAAGGCGCAATATCCACCAGTTGTTGTTCCAAATCACCGTACTGCACCAACATGTCCGGCGTAAATCCGGCGCCCATGATGATATCCGGCAGTTCTCCGCCCGCAAACAACAGCGGAAGATACGTGGATATCTCCATGGACTGCGTGATGTCAAAATGAATGTTCATAACATCCTCAGCATATTTCCAAAACCAAACATCTTCGGCATTGCCCCAGCTCGCCTCCTGTTTCAAAAGCAGCGAAAGCGTAATGTCATTCCCCTCTTTCACGATGGGGAGAGCAGACTCCGTATTGATGTAATCTGGAAGTTCGGCAAAAGCGCCGGTTGAACACATGAACACCACGAGCACAAGCAGAAGTGACAGTAAACGGTTCATGACCGGTTCCTCCTTCTGATGTTAGATATTCCGGTGGGTCGCGTGGCCATCGCGACTTTCAGAATGTTTCCGAAAAAGCGCTTTCGTTGTCATTATAACGCAGAAGCATCGCGCTTATCAAGATGATCGATTGTTCTCTTATTCAGTTTGGCATGTTCTTTTATTCAGTTTTCGTCAATACGTTGCTTTTATCCATCATCATTTGTTGCAAATCTTCCATTTGAGAAAATGTGCTTTTCTTGACATCTCATTGGAACGGTGCTATACTCCTGATAAATCAAAAAGGAGGAGCCCGGACATGCCCGAAAAAACCATGCTCTATAACATATCTCCCGTAGGCGAATTCATCATGTCTTTTGTGATCGTCACCACCAGGGACAACGTCATCGTGATTGATGGCGGGCGTCCGGAAGATATGCCCCGTCTTCGCGAATACATCGGCGGCAGGCACATTTCCGCATGGATCCTGTCGCATGCCCATTCCGACCACATCTCCGGCTTCGTGTCCGAAATGAAGAGAAACGGCGGCGCCGATTTCGACATCGGAACGATCTATTATAACTTCCCGCCATACAGTCTCATAGACAACCATGACGTACCAGATTATGAATACTTCTGCCGCGAGCTGAACGAAGCGCTGCCGTCATTCAACGAAGTGCTGCCAATCTTCCGCGACAAGACACACATCACCCTTCAGGGAGAAACCCTTGACATTGATGAAGTGCACATTGAATTTCTCTATTCCTACCACAGCGGTCTTTTTGCCAACCTGATGAACGATTCTTCCCTTGTGTTCAAACTTACAACCCCCAACAAGACCGTGCTTTTTCTTGGGGATCTGGGGCCGGACGGCGGCGATCTTCTTTTTCAAGAATCACGGCACAAGCTCAAGTCCGACATTGTGCAGATGGCGCATCACGGCCATATGAACTGCGGCATGGAAGTATACGAAGCCATTTCGCCCGAAGTCTGCCTATGGTGCGCACCTGACTGGCTGTATGCGGAGCCGGAAATCCCGCAATATCTTGAGGACAGGGAAAAACTGCGCAGCATGGGACGAATTCGCATGTACGGCGTAGCCCTGACGCGCCGATGGATGGAGCGCCTGGGCGCCCGCCAGCATTATGTGACTTGCAACGGAACCACAATGCTGGAATTGTAAAGGGCGGTCTCTTTTGGGGAAAGCCAGGAACGGAACACGCGCGCCTGGATAGGGCCTCGGAAACAGCAACGGCTCTATGCAGCCAAGCCAATTTGAAAACTTCGGAGGAACGAGCAATGCGCACAAACTTCAACGGACGCCAGCGGCACATCTTTTGGGGCTGCTTTTTGGGATATCTCGCAGCCTATGTGGCTCGTCTAAACATTTCTGCCGCGCTGCCGGGTCTCATGGGAAGCATGCGTCTGACGGATGCGCAGGGAGGAATGTTCCAAACCGTGTTCGCGCTGGTCTATGCCACAGGGCAACTGGTGAATGGCGCGATTGTGGATCGTGTAAGCGCACGCATCCATATCTTCCTCGGGCTGCTCTTCTCCGCTGCGTGCAATCTGTTGTTTGGCCTTGCCCAAACATACTGGCTCCTGATCGCGCTGTGGGCGCTGAACGGCGCGGCGCAGTCCATGCTGTGGACACCCATCGTGAAACTGCTGGCGGCGTGGTTTCACGGCCGCCTTCGCGCACGCGCCTCCTTTGGCTTATCCATTTGCCTTATTGCGGGCAATATTCTTGCCTGGGCGCTGTCCGGCATCCTCGCAACGATGTTTTCATGGAGGCTTTCCTTCCTTTTCCCTGCCGCAATCGCGGCAG
>JAQXRL010000196.1 GCA_029218505.1 Eubacteriales bacterium
GGAGGGCTTTTCAGCCTTCTTCTGCGCCTCGGTGGCCTTCTTCTTTTTCTTATTGGACTTGCCGATGCTCGAGATCACGCTGATGATGATCAGCAGCACGATCAATCCATCCATGTGCATCGCCTCCCTTCATATCAGAAGCTGTGCATACCTTACTTCTTCTGGGGATCGGCGGGTTTGGCGACGTCGCCCTTGCCGGCGATGGCTTCGCGCATGTTGGTGTCGGAGATTACGTTCTGCATCTGGTAGTAATCCATCACGCCCAGCTTGCCGTTTCGCAGGGCCTCCGCCATGGCCTTGGGCACCACGGCCTCGGCTTCCACAACCTTTGCGCGCATTTCCTGCACGGCGGCAATCATTTCCTGCTCATGCGCAACGGCCATTGCGCGGCGTTCCTCCGCCTTTGCCTGGGCAATGCGGCGGTCGGCTTCCGCCTGATCCATTTGCAGCTGCGCGCCCACGTTACGGCCTACGTCTACGTCCGCAATATCGATGGACAGAATTTCAAACGCAGTTCCGGCGTCCAGTCCCTTGGACAGCACGGTACGGCTGATCAGATCCGGGTTTTCCAGCACTTCCTTATGGGTGGATGCGGAACCGACGGTGGTAACAATGCCTTCGCCGACGCGGGCGATAATGGTTTCCTCGCCTGCTCCGCCTACCAGGCGGGAGATGTTGGCGCGCACGGTCACGCGTGCCTTCGCGCGCAGTTCAATGCCATCCTTCGCAATCGCCGCCACCACCGGCGTTTCGATTACCTTGGGATTCACGGACATCGTTACGGCTTCCAGAACGTTTCTTCCGGCCAGATCGATGGCACGGCTCTGTTCAAACTCCAGCGGGATCTGGGCGGACTGCGCGGCAATCAGGGAATCTACCACGCGGTCTACGCTGCCGCCCGCCAGCAGAAGCGTTTCCAATTGGTTCATATTTACGTTCAGCCCTGCCTTCGTGGCTTTGATCATGGGCATCACAATGCGGGAAGGATTGATTCGCCGAAACCGCATACCAATCAGCGTCATAATGGAAATGCGCACGCCGGACGCGGCGGCAGAAATCCACAATCCCAGGGGAAAGAAATTGAGAAACAGCACCAGCGCCACCACAATGGCTACGATCAAAACGAGCACCAACAACGTTGATTCCATGCGCAAACCCCTTTCTTCTCTTCAAGCATTCCTACTTTTTTTCTTCCGCAGGCGCCGTTTCCGGCAATTCCTGCACCACAATGCGGTTGCCTTCCACGCGCTCCACGCGCACCCGCTTCCCGACGGCGATAAACTCCCCATCGGATACCACGTTCAGCTTCACGTCGTCAAATTCCGCCATGCCGGCCGGCCGAAGCGTCGTGCGAGCCACGCCCTCTTTTCCCACAAAGTACTCCAGGTCGTTTTCTTCCTGCACGGGCACTGCATTCAGCACCAGCTTGGATCGCGCCAATCGCCCCTTCGAGGCCGAATGGATGCAAATCGACAAACAAATGCACAGCAAGACGATGATGACGATCACCATTACCAACGCTTCCATCGGGGTCTTTGCGGTGAAGTACACGCCCAGAATCAACAAAATGCTGCCCAGGATGCCGGGCGCGCCAAAGCCCGGTATGTACATTTCCACCACAACCAGCACAAACCCGATCACCAGCATCAAAACCGCCGGCAAATTGTTTGCAATCATGTTCAGGATACCATCCAACAAAGACACCTCCTGCCATTTTGGGCAATCTTTCGGTTCGCCCGCATGCCATTTCTTCCGGGAACGCGCATCTTTTGAATTCCTCCGCCGAGCCGTTCCACGCTTCCCGACTTGCTACCCGCATTATACCATGGATTTTCGGGATGCGGAAGGAATCCTGCCCAAAAGATACATTTTCGCGTCTGAAATGTCAATCCCCTGCGGCAGGAAAGCCTTCTTTCGCCAAATCCGCAATCAGTTCGGCGTCTGCAGGCGCAAAATCATACTCCAGCAGTTCCTGGGGCATGGCCCAGGCAAAATCTCCGCAATCAATCTTCCTGGGCCATCCGGAAACCAGCCGCGACCAGTAAAACAACAGCAGCACGTCCCGGTCCGGATATTGATAGAACTTGACTTCACGAATGCGTCCCGTTTTGGTTTCAATCCCCAATTCTTCCCGCAATTCCCGAACAAGCGCTTCCTCCGGTGATTCTCCGACTTCCAGTTTTCCGCCGGGAAATTCCCATTTTCCTCCCTGATGACGTCCTTCCGGGCGGCGGGAAATGAGCACCCTGCCGTCCCGAACCACCAAACCCGCCGCCACCACAATCATCTGTGCGCCTCCATGGGGCTATTCGATGCCCTTTACCGCATATCCTGCCTCGGAAACCGCTTTGCGAATGGCGTCATCGTCAAAAGAAGCCGGCACCACCGCGCATTTTTTCTCCAGCGATACCTCCACGCCCGCGCCCAGCGCATCCAGGGCCTTTTGTACATGCTTTGCGCAGTTTCCGCACATCATGCCTTCAATCCAAACC
>JAQXRL010000197.1 GCA_029218505.1 Eubacteriales bacterium
TCAATACATTTTTCTGTATTGCTGGGGCGTCATGCCCACATGCTGCTTGAAAAAGCGAATATAATAATTTGAATTTTGAAATCCCGTCATATCTGCAATGCTGTCCAGCGTGTAATTATTCGCCAGCAGAAGATCCTTGGACTTCTCCAGGCGCAGGTTCAGCAGGTACGCAATGGGCGAAAGGTTATAGACCGATTTGAACAGCCTGCGAAAATGGGTGACGCTCAAATCGCACATCTGCGCCAGCTGTTCCAACGTTATATTTTCCTGATAGTGATTCACCATGTATTGCTGCGCCGGCAGCGTCTGACGGTATGCGAAGGGATCCCTTTGGCACTGCATCCGTGTGGTCAAAATGTCATATATAATCTGGTACAGTTTGCTCATTACCAGCAGCTTGTAACCCGGTTCTTTGCGCTCCCAATGCTGATTGCTCTCCTCGAAATACTTCGAGACGCGTGAAAAATCCGTCGGGCGCACAAAGGTGGCCTTGTCCATATCGATTCCCAGATCCTGGCCGCCGCTCAATTGGAAGTTGATTACGCAATTGTCACATGGCCCCGTGCCTACGGGCACGTAAAAACGGTATGATGTATTTATCGGAATAATGCTTACATCTCCAGCACGAAACTTGGTTGCGCTGCCATCCTTATAAATGAGCATGCCCTGCCCAGACATGACGCAGTTTACGCCCCATGCTCTTCGTCCTTCCATGTAACCGTTCCATCCCCGCCCCGGATCCGTGGGAAGGCGCAACACCAGAAGAACATCCGTGATACAAAGGTCGAAATCCCGCAAATCTGTAAGTCCCATCGCTCGATTCGCAACCTTTCTTTGCGCTTGCCTCACCGGCTCCTATAGCATAACAAACAAGATGCCGTTTCGTCAATCTATTTTGGACACTTTATGCTATTATTGGACGCATCGTGTCTTGTGTCCCACCGCTTTTTTCGATAGGATAAACTGTGGATATTTTCCGCCCGTCTCGCGGCGGCCAGGGCATTTGCGCCATCCGTTTTCCACGCTTTGCCCGCGCAAAACGCCCGGTTTCCAAACCGCCTTTCGCAAAAGCAACATTTCGAATTCATTTCGGCTGAAATTTGTGTCATCTATCCAAACAATGAATCCTTTGCAAACCTTCGCGGAGACTTTCCTGGGTTTTCACATGGGCAAAATTGACACCTTCCCGCAACCGGGATATAATATCAAGGTAGATTTACGGGAGGGATGTTCATGCAGGACGAAACCTTCATGCTCCTCGCCCTGGAGGAAGCGCGTCTGGCGTTGGCAGAAGGCGAAACGCCGGTGGGCTGCGTCATTGTTCGGGACGGCAGGATCATTGCCAGGGGCCATAACCGCCGTCACAATGACCACGACCCCACCGCCCACGCGGAAATTTTGGCCATCCGCCGCGCCGCCAGCGTCCTGGGGGACTGGCGCCTTTCCGGCTGTACGCTGTATGTCACCCTGGAACCCTGCCCCATGTGCGCCGGCGCGATTCTCATGGCGCGCCTGTCCCGCCTGGTCTTTGGCGCTTCGGATCCCGCACAGGGCTGCGCCGGCAGCGTCTATCGCATTCCCGAAGATCCCGCCTTCTCCCATTTCTGCCCCGTCGACGGCGGCGTGCTGCAGGAAGAATGCGCTGCGCTGATCTCCGACTTCTTTTTCCATGCGCGCGCATGATTTTACATAGATAATACACGAACGTCCCCTTTTCTCCTTGACTTTTCCCGTATTTGGCGTATAATATTCACCACAAACCGTATAAACATTCATTGAACAGGAGCGTACGAGCATGAAGCAGTTCAAAAAAATCGTTCTGGCATATTCCGGCGGACTGGACACATCCATCATCATTCCCTGGCTGAAGGAAAATTACGAAGGCTGCGAAGTGATTGCGGTTGCGGCGGACGTAGGCCAGGGCACGGAACTGGACGGTCTGGAGGAAAAGGCCCTGAAGACGGGCGCCAGCAAGCTGTACATTGAAGATTTGACCGACGAATTCGTTGACGAATACATCTTTCCCACGCTGAAAGCAGGCGCGAGATATGAAAACGCCTATCTGCTGGGAACCTCCTTTGCGCGGCCGATCATTGGCAAGCGGATCACGGAAATCGCGCTGAAGGAAGGCGCGGACGCCATTGCCCACGGCTGCACGGGCAAAGGCAACGATCAGGTGCGTTTCGAATTGGCCATCAAGGCCTTCGCGCCCAATATGCCGGTCATCGCGCCTTGGCGCATCTGGGACATCAAGAGCCGTTCCGAAGAGATCGATTACGCAGAAGCCCACAACATTCCGCTGCGCATCAATCGGGAAACCAATTACTCCAAGGACAAGAATCTGTGGCATCTGTCCCATGAAGGCCTGGAATTGGAAGATCCCGCCAACGAACCCAAATATGCCGGCAACATGGAAATGGGCGTGACGCCGGAAGAAGCGCCTGATGAAGCGGAATATATTTCCGTGGATTTCGTGGAAGGCGTGCCGGTGGCGGTGAACGGCGAAAAAATGAAGGGCAGCGACATCGTGCGCAAGCTGAACGAATTGGGCGGCAAGCACGGCATCGGCATCATTGACATCGTGGAAAACCGGTTGGTTGGCATGAAGAGCCGCGGCGTATATGAAACTCCCGGCGGAACCATCCTCTATTACGCCCACGACGCCCTGGAGCAGATTTGCCTGGACAAGATGACCCAGCACTTCAAGCAGCGCATGGCGCTGGAGTTCGCCGATTTGGTGTACAACGGCCAATGGTATACGCCTCTGCGGGAAGCCATGAGCGCGTTCGTGGACGAAACCCAGAAAACCGTCACCGGGCAGGTGCGTATGAAGCTGTACAAGGGCAACATCATCGGCGCAGGCATGAACAGCCCCTATTCCCTTTATGACGAGGACATCGCCACCTTTGACGAGGACAACGTTTACAATCAGGCGGACGCCGCCGGATTCATTACCCTGTTCGGCCTGCCTCTCAAAATCCGCGCTACCCTGAACCAGAAGCTGGGGAAATAACGCGCGCGAGAGGCGCCGGGGAAAACAGGCGGGGACGCCGGGGCGCCGCCCCGGACCCCGCTGAAGGGATTCTTTCCTTTAGAATCCCCGCTTGCAGCCCTGTTCCCTGGGCTGTGGGGGAAACGAAACAAACACAGGTTCCTTCCATTTTCCCCACCGTATCCCCACATGACACATGGAGGTTTGCACATGAAGCTTTGGTCTGGACGGCTTTCCGGCGACGTGGACGCGCGGCTGAACGCGTTGAACGCGTCCATTGGTTTTGATTCCAGGATGTATCGTCAGGACATTCTGGGCTCCATTGCCCACGCAAACATGCTGGGCAAAATCGGCGTATTGTCGCCGGAAGCGCAGGCGGAAATCACGGGCGGACTGCGGGGCATTTTGGAAGACATTGACAATGGCAAGCTGGAAATCGACATGACCGCAGAGGATATTCACACCTTTGTGGAAGGCGAATTGACGCGGCGCATTGGAACAAACGGCAAAAAACTGCACACGGCGCGCAGTCGCAACGACCAGGTTGCGCTGGACATCCGCCTGTATCTGGCGGAGAAAATCGACGGCATTTCGGCGTTGGCGAAGGATTTTGTGCTGGCGCTGTGTGAAACGGCCAAGGGCCATCTGCACACGGTCATGTCCGGTTATACGCATTTGCAACGCGCGCAGCCCATCACGCTGGCCCATTGGCTAATGGCATACGCACAGATGCTCATGCGGGATCTGGACCGCCTGTCGGATTGTAAAAAGCGCACCATGATTTCGCCGTTGGGTTCCGGCGCGCTGGCGGGAACCACCTATCCTCTGGACAGAATGTATGTGGCGGAGCAGCTGGGCATGGGCGGCATTTCGGAAAACAGCCTGGACGGCGTTTCCGACCGGGATTTCGCCTTGGAATTGCTTAGCGACCTTTCCATTATGATGATGCATTTGTCCCGGTTCTCGGAAGAAATCTGCATGTGGTGTTCCTGGGAATTCCGGTTCGTCACGCTGTCGGACAGCTTCTCCACGGGATCCTCCATCATGCCGCAAAAGAAGAATCCGGATATTGCGGAACTGGTTCGCGGCAAGACGGGGCGCGTGTACGGCGACCTGACCACGCTGCTCACCGCCATGAAAGCGCTTCCGCTGGCTTACAACAAGGACATGCAGGAAGACAAGGAAGCGCTGTTTGACGCCATTGACACGGCGGAATTGTGCCTGGAGGTGCTTTCTCCCATGTTGCGCAGCGCCGCGTTCCACCCGGAAACCATGAAACGCGCCGCCGCCCAAGGCTTTATCAACGCCACGGACTGCGCAGACTACCTGGTCAAAAAGGGAATTCCCTTCCGGGACGCCTATTCCATCACCGGCCGCCTGGTAAACCGCTGCATGGAGTTGAACTGCACGCTGGAAACGCTGCCCATGGAGGAATACAAGAGCGCCTGTCCAGTCTTTGAACAGGATATATACGCCGCCATCGACCTGCTCAACTGCGTGTGCCTGCGCAAGGTGGACGGCGGCCCCGCTCCAGAAGCGGTTGCAAAACAAATCGCCAGCGTTTTGGCGCGTTTGGGAGAGGATGCATAAATGTACAAAATATTCATTGACGGACGCGCCGGCACCACCGGTCTGAAAATTGACCAGCGGTTGTCCGGGCGGGAAGACCTTGAAATTCTGACCATCCCGGACGCGCTTCGCAAGGACGAACATGCCCGCGCAGAAGCCATCAACGCGGCGGACGCCGTGTTTCTGTGCCTGCCGGATCCGGCGGCTCGGGAAGCTGCAGCGCTGGTAAGCAACCCGCATACCGTCGTCATTGACACCTCCACCGCCCATCGGACCGCGGAGGGTTGGACTTATGGCTTTGCGGAACTGTTGCCCGGCCAGCGGGAAAAAATTCGCGCGTCCAGGCGCATTGCCAATCCGGGCTGCCATGCCACGGGATTTCTCGCCATTGCGACGCCCCTGATCCGCCTGGGACTGGCGGACGCAAGCTATCCCTTTTCCGCCACAAGTCTGACGGGATATTCCGGCGGCGGCAAAAAAATGATCGCGCAATACGAGGAGGAGGGCCGTCCCGCCTCCTATGACGCCCCCCGGCATTACGGCCTGAGCCTTACCCACAAGCACCTTCCGGAAATGACCCGGCTGGCTGGGCTTTCCCATCCGCCGGTGTTCAACCCCGTGGTTGCCGATTATTTTTCCGGCATGGCGGTAAGCGTTCCCGTGTTCCCGTCGCTTTTGAAAAAACGCGTGACTGTGCAGGAAATGCGGGATGCGCTGGCTGCCTATTACGCAGGCGAAGCGCTGATTTCCGTGGCGGAAAACCCGGAGGACGGTTTCCTGTCCGCGAATACCCTGTCCGGATCGGACCGGTTGAACCTGTACGTACTGGGCAATGACGACATGATGACCATCATCAGCGTGTTCGACAACCTGGGCAAAGGCGCTTCCGGCGCGGCGGTGCAAAACATGAACATCGCCCTGGGCGCCGAAGAAACCAAATCGCTGATCCTGTAAGGCGGCGTCTGGCGAAAGGAGAAACCCATGAAGATCAAGTCGATCATTGGCGGCGTATGCGCTCCCAAGGGCTTTGTGGCGGGAGGCATTCACTGCGGCGTTCGGAAGAACAAGGAGAAAAAGGACCTGGCCCTCATTCGGAGCGAACTTCCATGTCAGGCGGCGGCGGTATACACCACCAACAAGGTGTATGGCGCGCCCATCACCGTCACCCGGGAAAACCTTGCAGACGGCACGGCGCAGGCCGTGATCTGCAACAGCGGCAACGCAAACACCTGCAACGCGGACGGCGTGGAAAAGGCCCGCATGATGTGCGAAATCGCCGGAAAGGCGCTGAACATTGATGCAAAGGATGTCATCGTGGCTTCCACCGGCGTCATTGGACAAACGTTGCCCATCGAGCCCATTGTGCAGGGCGTGGAAGCGCTGGCGCCCCTGCTTTCCGCCGAAGGCGGCACGGACGCAGCGCTGGCGATCATGACCACGGACACGCAAATCAAGGAACTGGCGGTTGAATTCCCGCTGCACGGCAAAACGGTTCGCATCGGCGCCATCGCCAAGGGCAGCGGCATGATTCATCCCAATATGGCCACCATGCTTTCCTTTATCACCACCGACGCGGCCATCACCGCCGGAATGCTGCAAAAAGCGCTGAAGGCCGTGGTGGACGATACATACAACATGATTTCCGTGGACGGCGACACTTCCACCAACGACATGGTGTCGATCCTGGCCAACGGCATGGCGGAAAACCCCGTCATCGACGGAGAGGGCGAAGATTACGCCATGTTTGTGGAAGCGCTTACCATGATCGCGGTGTACATGTCCCGGTTGATTGCCGGGGACGGCGAAGGCGCCACAAAGCTCATCGAATGCTCCGTTTCCGGCGCGCCGGACAAACAAACCGCGAAGGTCGTGGCCAAATCCGTCATTACCTCCAGCCTGTTTAAGGCCGCAATGTTTGGCGCGGACGCCAATTGGGGCCGCATCCTTTGCGCCATCGGATACGCTCCGGCGGAATTCGCCGTGAACAGCATCGACGTGGCGCTGGCTTCCGGCGTCGGTCGGGTGCGGGTGTGCGAAAACGGCGCAGGCATTGATTTTTCGGAAGAGGAGGCTGCCCGGGTGCTCCATGAAGACGAAATTCGCGTGGAGATCGACATGAAGCAGGGCGATGCTTCCGCCGTCGCATGGGGCTGCGACCTGACATACGATTACGTAAAAATCAACGGCGATTACCGCACCTGACGGGCGCAGGAGGGATTTCCAATGTATACCATGGACGAAAAGCTCCGGGCGGACGTGCTCACCGCGGCGCTGCCCTACATTCAAAAGTACACCGGACGCGTGGTCGTGGTGAAATACGGCGGCAACGCCATGGTCAACCCCAACCTGAAGCAGGCGGTCATGTCGGATATGGTGCTGCTGGCGCTGGTGGGCATCAAGGTGGTGCTGGTGCATGGGGGCGGCCCGGAAATCAGCGGCATGCTCAAGCGGCTGGACATCGAAAGCAAGTTCGTGAACGGCCTTCGCTGCACGGACGAGCAAACCGCCCAGGTGGTGCAAATGGTGCTGGCGGGCAAGACCAACAAGGATCTTGTAAGCCTGATTGGCGTGTGCGGCGGCAAGGCCATCGGCCTGTGCGGCATTGACGGCCGGATGATTCAAGCCCGAAAGATGGACGGCCCCAAGGAATTGGGATACGTAGGCGAAATTACGGCCATTGACCCCGCGCCCATTCTGAACGCTTTGCACGACGGGTATATCCCGGTCATCGCCACCTGCGGCATTGGCGAGGACGGCATGACGTACAACATCAACGCGGATACCGCCGCGGCGGGCATTGCTTCGGCGCTGAAGGCGGAAAATTTCATCACGCTTACGGACATTCGCGGATTGATGCGGGACGTAAACGACGAAAATTCCTTCATTGCCCACGTCGACACGGACCAGGTGGATCAATTGATTGCGGAAGGCGTCATTGCCGGCGGCATGATTCCCAAAATCAAGGGGTTGCAAAAGGTGGTTCGGGAAGGCGTTGGACGCGCTGTCATGATCGACGGCCGCATTCCCCATTCCATCTTGCTGGAGATGTTCTCCGACGAAGGCATCGGCACATTGATTGAAAAACCCAAGGAGGCGACCAAATGAAGCATTTGTTAAAGCTGTTGGACTGCACCCCGGAAGAAATCAAAGAGATTCTGGATCTGGCCGACCAGCTCAAGGCAGACCGCAAGCGCGGAATCGAAAAGCCTCTGTTATCCGGCAAGACCCTGGGCATGATTTTCCAAAAATCCTCCACGCGCACCCGTGTCTCCTTTGAAACCGGCATGTACCAATTGGGCGGACACGCGTTGTTTCTCTCTTCCCGGGATTTGCAAATCGGCCGCGGAGAGCCGGTGGAGGACACCGCCAGAGTCCTGTCCCGCTATCTGGACGGCATCATGATTCGCACATTTGCCCAAAAGGAAGTGGAGGATCTGGCAGCCATCGGCTCCATTCCCGTCATCAACGGCCTGACGGATTTTTGCCATCCATGCCAGGTGCTGGCGGATTTGATGACCCTGCGGGAGCACATGGGCAATCTGAACGGCAAAAAAGCCGTGTTCATTGGCGACGGCAACAATATGGCAAATTCCTTGATTGTGGGATGCCTGAAGATGGGCATGCGTTTCTCCGCCGCCTGTCCCGTCGGATACCAGCCTGATCCCATTGTTTTGGATTTCGCCAAGGGCTATGGCGCGGCGTTTCAGCTGACGTCCGATCCCATGGAGGCCGCCAAGGGCGCGGACGTCGTTTTCACCGACGTGTGGGCGTCCATGGGACAGGAAGATGAACGGGCATTGCGAGAGAAGGTGTTCGCCGGAATCTATCAGGTGAACGCGGAAATGATGTCCGTGACCAATCCGGGCTGCATGGTGCAGCATTGTCTTCCGGCCCACAGAGGCGAGGAAATTACGGCGGACGTGTTTGAAGCCCATGCCAATGAAATATTCGATGAAGCGGAAAACCGGCTGCACGCGCAGAAGGCGGTTCTTGTAAAGCTTCTTGCATAACGCATAGAGGAACGGCATTGCCGTTCCTCTGATTGTCCTTACGAGTCATATTTTCACCAAGGAGGATCCATGACATGAAGCCCATTCGCAAGGAACAAATTGTGTTTGACCTGCAGCTTGGCGGCATTCAAAGAGGCGATGTGGTCATGATGCACAGCGCCTTGTCCAGCATCGGATATGTTGAAGGCGGCGCGGATACGGTAATCGACGCCGTGTTGGAAGCAATCGGCCCCGAGGGAACCTTCGCGGTTTCCACCATGTCGTTTCACAATCCCTTCGACGCCGCCACCGATCCCTCCACCGTGGGCATCATTTCGGAAACCCACCGGCTGCGCAAAGAGTCCATCCGCAGCCTGCGCCCGGTGCACAGCATAAACGCCATCGGCGCCCGGGCCAGGGAACTTACCCAGGATCATGCGCTTTGCGAAACCAACTGCGGCGCCGGTTCTCCGTACCTGAAGCTGCGGGACATGGGCGGCAAGATCATTCTGTTGGGCGTGGATATGAACCGCAACACCACCCTGCACGCCATTGAAGACGTCATGGACGCGGTATATCTGGTCAATCAGGAAATTCCCGCGCCCACCTACATGCCGGATTTCCAAGGCAAAACCATGGTGATGAAAAAATTTTGCCCCGGCCACCGAAATTTCATCGGCTTCACGCCGGATTTGCGCCGGGAGGAAGCGATGGTGGAAGTGTGCGTGGGCCATGCCCTTGCCAAGATCATCGACGTGCGCAAAATGTTTGCGCTGGGACAACGGCGAATGCAGGAAGATCCCCTGTTTTTCCTGTGCAAAAACGAAAACTGCGAGCACTGCGCTCCGTTCCGCAAGCGGCAGGCAGAAGGGAGGCTGTAACCATGTATCGATTCAGCATCGCCCAGGACGCGCAAAATCCAGAACGCTTTGGCATATCGAACCTGGAATGGACGGACGATTCCCTCGGCGAACCTCTATGGAGTCTGAACGGAGAAAAAATCGAGAAAATCCGCAATCGGCTGATCTGCGACATGTGCCGGGTGGTTCTCTATACCGCGAACATGCCGGTGCAGGAATATGAACGGTATGTCCAATTCTTCCGCAAGGCGCATCTCATCGGCGTGGAAAACGTGCTGCTGCGCTATCCGGCCATCGCCGGCGCATCCGACGAGGCTATCCGGCGGATCATCGCCATCGGCGCGGCGTTTTCCATCCGGATCTTGTTTTGCTTCGAGGCGGAACACATGGAGGAATTCGGCTTCGAACGCTATGGCGCGCTGCGCAGCGAGGACACGGGGCTTGTGTACGATTGCCGCGAGTTTTTGAAGCAGGGCAAGTTGCCCTATCGCGGCGTGTTGCACACATCCAAATTCCGCAGCGACGTGGTCTTTCTTCGCATTCAGGACTACGTGGCCCATTCCCTGCAGCCCGTGCTGCCCATGCACGGGAATTGCGAAATCAAGGACGCCGCCTCCGGGTTGCTGGCGCGGCGATATGAAGGCTACTTTTCCTTTTCAAAATATGGAGACGGCCTTGCAACGCAGGACGTCATCCGGGAATTCTGTCAAATGCTTTGCCAAATGTAAATCCAATTTGCAAAACGAAATGAAAAATGGAGGTACACCACCATGCCCCTGATGAAGGACTTGAAAAAGGTAATGATTATTGGCTCAGGCCCCATTGTCATCGGCCAGGCGGCAGAATTTGACTATGCCGGCACCCAGGCCTGCCGTGGATTGAAAGAACTGGGCCTGGAAGTGGTGCTTGTCAATCCCAATCCCGCCACCATTATGACGGACAAGGCCATCGCTGACCGCATCTACATCGAGCCCCTCACCGTGGAGGTATTAAAGCGCATTATCCTCCGGGAAAAGCCGGACGGATTGCTTTCCACCATCGGCGGTCAAAACGGCCTTACTTTGTCCATGCAACTGGCGCAGGAAGGCTTTTTGGATCAGCAAGGCGTAAAGCTGCTGGGCGCAAAGCTGTCCACCATCGACCGCGCGGAGGACAGAAAGCTGTTCAAGCAGACCATGGAGGAAATCGGACAGCCCTGCATTCCTTCCGCCATCTGCACCGAATTGCAGCCCGCGCTGGATTTCGCCCAGACCATCGGTTATCCCGTCATCGTGCGCCCGGCGTATACCCTGGGCGGCTCCGGCGGCGGCATTGCCAAGGATGAAGCGCAGCTGCACGAAATCGCCCGCACCGGCCTGGAGGCTTCTCCAATTCACCAAATCCTGGTGGAACGCTGCGTGTCCGGATGGAAAGAAATCGAATTTGAAGTGGTGGCGGATGCGGATCAAAACGTCATCTGCGTTTGCTCCATGGAAAACGTGGATCCCGTGGGCGTGCATACCGGCGATTCCATCGTGGTGGCGCCGTGCCTTACGCTGTCCATGCAGGAGTTTTCCATGCTGCGCACCGCCGCGTTCAACATTGTGCTGGCGTTGGGCGTGGAAGGCGGATGCAACGTGCAATTCGCGCTGCACCCGGAAAGCATGGAATATGCGGTAATCGAAGTCAATCCCCGCGTATCCCGCTCTTCCGCGCTGGCCTCCAAAGCCACGGGCTATCCCATCGCAAAGGTCGCTTCCCAGATTGCCGTGGGCATGCGGCTGCCGGAAATCCCCAACGCGGTAACCAAGAAGACCAGCGCGTTCTTTGAGCCGGCGGTAGACTACATCGTGGTGAAATTCCCGCGCTGGCCCTTCGACAAATTCGTATATGCTTCCCGGAAGCTGGGCACCCAAATGAAGGCCACCGGGGAAGTTATGGCCATCGCCTCCAGCTTTGAACAGGCGCTGATGAAGGCCGTTCGAGGCGCGGAAATCAAGCAAAAATCCCTGCGCATGAAAAAACTGGCGCGTCTGACCACAGACGAGTTATATGCAGCCATTCAGGAGCCTACCGACGAGCGCATCTTCCTGGTATACGAGTTGCTGTATCGGGGCGAGCCCATGGAAAAGATTCATGCGATCACCATGATCGACAACTGGTTCCTGGGCCGCATCCTGTATATCGCCCAGATGGAGCACGAGTTGTCTCAGGGCGCTCTTACCCAGGAAAAATACCTCAAGGCCAAGCACATCGGGTTTCCGGACGCGGCCATTGAAGAAATTTCCGGCCAAAAGGTACAGCAGCCCTTGCACGCCGTGTACCGCATGGTGGACACCTGCGCCGCGGAATTCGAGGCGGAAACGCCGTACTTCTACGCCACCTACGATCAGGAAAATGAAGCGGAATACTTTATTCGCCGGGGCGGCATGCAGAAAAAGCGCGTGATCGTGCTGGGCAGCGGACCCATCCGCATCGGACAGGGCATCGAGTTCGACTATGCCTCCGTGCATTGCGTTTGGACGTTGCGGCAGCAAGGCTGCGAAGTCATCATGATCAACAACAACCCGGAGACGGTATCCACCGACTTTGACACCGCCGACCGCCTGTACTTTGAGCCGCTGACCCCGGAGGACGTGATGAACGTCATTCGCACGGAGCAGCCCTACGGCGTGGTGGTGGCCTTCGGCGGCCAGACTGCCATCCGGCTGACCAAGACGCTGGTGGACAACAACGTGCGCATTCTGGGCACGTCCGCCGATTCCATCGACGCCGCAGAGGATCGGGAGCGCTTTGACGCAATTTTGAACAGTCTGGACATGCAGCGGGCAGCCGGCATGGGCGTATACACCCTGGAAGAGGCCCTGAACGCCGCCCATACCCTGTCTTATCCCGTGTTGGTGCGTCCTTCTTACGTGTTGGGCGGACAGAACATGATTATCGCCTTCTCCGACGAGGAAATCACCCGTTACATGAACCTGATCCTGGAAAGCGGACCCGTGGAGAATCCGGTGCTCATCGACCGTTATCTCATGGGCACGGAGGTGGAAGTGGACGCCATTTCCGACGGCGAAAACGTATTGATTCCCGGAATTATGGAGCACATTGAGCGCGCCGGCGTGCATTCCGGCGACTCCATCGCCGTATATCCCGCGTGGAATCTTACGGGCCCCATCACCGAAAAGCTCACGGAATGCACCCGCAAGCTGGCGCTGGCATTGAAGACCCAGGGATTGATCAACATTCAGTATGTGGTGTACGAAAACGAGGTGTACATCATCGAAGCCAATCCCCGCGCGTCCCGCACCATCCCCTACATCAGCAAGGTTACGGGACTGCCCATTGTGGATCTGGCCACCCGCGTCATGCTGGGCGAACGGTTGGAGGACATGGATTATGGCGTGGGACTGTATCGTCAGGCTTCCTACAGCGCCGTCAAGGTGCCCGTATTCTCCTTTGAAAAGCTGGCCGACGTGGACACGCTGCTGGGCCCGGAAATGAAATCCACCGGCGAAGTGCTGGGCGTGGGCCGCACCTTGGGTGAAGCCCTGTACAAAGGTCTGCTGGCGGCGGGATATACCGTGCGCGAAGGCGCAAAGGGCGCGTTTATCAGCGTGCGAGACCGGGACAAGCGGGAAATCATCAGCACTGCCCGCAAGCTGCACAGTCTGGGCTATTCCCTGTATGCCACGCCCGGCACCACCATCGCCCTGGTACAGGCGGGCCTGCCCTGCCAGCCCGTAACCCGGTCCACGGAAGACCACCACAACGTATGGAATCTGTTGGATGAGGGCGGCGTCAGCATCGTGATCTCCACGTCGGACAAGGGCGTGCTGCCCCAGCGCGTCAGCGTGAAACTGCGCCGCAAAGCCGTGGAGCGCTCCATCATCTGCCTGACCAGCATTGATACCGCAAACGCCCTGGCCGACGCCCTCAAGAGCGGCTTTTCCCAGAAGAACATTGAGCTGATTGACATTGCGCACCTTCCCACGCGGAAGCAAAAGATGCATTTTGTCAAGATGCGCACCTCCGGCAACGACTTCATTTACTTTGATTGTTTCGATCAGCAGATCGCCAACCCGGAAGCCCTGGCCGTATGGCTGTCCAGCCGCACGGACAGCATCGGCGGCGACGGACTGGTTCTCATGGAAAAGAGCGACATTGCGGATGTCAAGATGCGCATGTACAACGCGGACGGATCTCAGGCGGAGGTTTCCGGCAACGCAATGCGGTGTGTGGCAATGTACATGTATGGACAACACTGCGTTTTCGGCAACCGCATGACCATCGAAACCGGCAGCGGCGTAAAGCATTTGCGGCTATATGTGCGGGATGGTGAAGTGTATTCCGTTGCGGTGGGCATGGGCCAAGCGAATTTCGACGCCCAAAGCGTGCCCGTATCTCTGCCGGAAGCGGAAATCGTGGATGCGCCTTATGAGATCGGCGGCAAAACTTTCCGCATCACATGCCTATCCACCGGGAACCCCCACTGCGTCATCTTCGTCGAAGACTCAGACGCCGTTGATTTGGAAAAATTTGGGCCCTTGTTGGAACATGCGCCGATTTTCCCGCGCCGCGCCAACATTACCTTTGCCACGGTGGAGGATCGCACCACCATTCGCATGCGCGTGTGGGAGCGTGGAATTGGCATTACCCAGGCCTGCGGCACGGCGGCCTGTGCGGCGGCAGCGGCGGCAGTGCGCTTGGGAAAATGCCTGCCCGGTCGGGATATTACCATGAAGCTGCCTGGCGGCATCATGGTTGTGCGCATCGACAAGAATGGCATCACCCTTACCGGAGACTGCACCAGGGACTTTGAGGGCACCATTGAAATTTAGCGCAAAACCCGGAAGCGCCGCGGCTTTGATCTCGCCCGCGTTTCTCGATGCGAGCCCCTTTGGAGGATAGCGCGCATGTTCTCCAAATAGCACATAGGCAATTCCGGCGTCGCTTTCCATGGCGACGCCGGTTCTTGTGGAGCCTTGCCGCGAAAAACGCCCGTTTCGCAAAAACGCTTTGGCGTTTCGGCAAACCGGGCGGCTGTTTCTTTTTCCTTGACGGATAGAATTGCCATGTTTTGGATATGCTGAAGGATTGGAGGTGTTTCCATGAAAGCAACAGCCCCTCGCAAACGATGGATTCCCGGCGCGATTGTTTTGTGGCTGCTGGCCATTGGCTGGGTCTGCGTCATTTTCTTTTTTTCCGGGCAGGATGGCGTTTCGTCGTCAAACCTGAGTTATCGCGTTGCGCGATTGGTCAGCCGCTTGCTGAACGGGCAGGTTTCCGCCGACAGAATTCATCCGTTTTTGCGCAAGCTGGCGCATTTTGGCATTTTCGCCGTAGAAGGGTTTCTGCTGACGTTGGCGCTTTGCGCAACATGGCGCCGTACGTTTCTTTCCGCTTGTCTTACCTTGAGCACTTGCGCCGCCATGGCCTGCCTGAATGAGCTGCACCAACGCTTTTCCGAGGGCAGGGTTTGCAGCCTGCGGGATGTGCTCATCGATTCTTCCGGCGCGCTGGCGGGAATTCTGGTCGCCTGCGGCATGGTCGCGCTGTTGCAATCTATCCGGCGGAAAAGAACCCAAAAATTTATATAGAAATTCACGGTTCCACGCACGAACAGAGAAAAAAAGTGGTATAATAAAGGGTAAGCAACGTCGAACAGAGGCGGCATTGCGTTGATATGCGTTTTCGCAACGGTTGTTTGCGCCCACGCAATATCCAATGCCATTGTCCAGACAAACAATAACAATGAGGCCAGGTGAACATCATGACAAGAGTAAACATTATTTCCGGCTTCCTTGGCGCGGGCAAAACCACGCTGATCAAAAAACTCCTAAACGGCGCTTTTCCCGGGGAAAAGGTCGTTCTTCTGGAAAACGAATATGGCGAAGTTGGCATTGACGGCGGCTTTATGAAGGACGCCGGCATTCAGGTGACAGAGCTGAATTCGGGATGCATTTGTTGTACGCTGGTGGGCGACTTCTCCAATGCGCTGGATCAGCTGATCGAACAATTCCATCCGGATCGCATCCTCATCGAGCCGTCTGGCGTAGGCAAGCTCAGCGATATTCGCGGCATCGTACATCAGGCAGAGGAGCGCCTGGATTTGCGCATGTCCGGATGTGCCACCGTGGCGGACGTAAACAAATGCAAGATGTATGCCCGCAATTTTGGCGAATTCTTCCTCGATCAAATCGAAAGCGCCGAAACCATCATTCTCAGCCGAACCCAAACCGCTTCTCCGGAGAAAATCGAAAGCAGCATCGCCGCCATTCGGGAACACAATCCCCAGGCCCGCATCATCACCACGCCCTGGGACGAATTGACGCCTTCGTTGATTCTGAAAACCATGGAATCTCCGGAATATCTGCTGGACGCAGAGGAATTCGCGAAGCATTTGCATCACCATCATGAACACCACCACGACCACGATGATCACGACGAGCACGAGCATTGCTGCCATGGCGAACACCACCACGACCACGAAGAACACGACGAGCATGAGCATTGCTGCCATGGCGAACACCACCACGACCACGATGATCACGACGAGCATGAGCATTGCTGCCATGGCGAACACCACCATGACCACGATGATCACGACGAGCATGAG
>JAQXRL010000198.1 GCA_029218505.1 Eubacteriales bacterium
TTCGGAAAATCAAAAATGGAAAAGTCTTTTCCCTGCATGGCCACGTTGCATCCTCTTGAAATGCGGTCTCCGGATGTCAACGTAACGGTTTTCTACTTTGCGGTGCGCCGCATACGGCGGCTTCCGTAGGATGGACGTCCAGCCAATTCAGAAAACGATTGCGCCGCGGCTGACTTGCTTTGGGAAATTCCTCCAGGATTCCCGCTTGCCGTGCGTTTTCCACGGATGCCGCCATGTCCTTCGAATGCATCGCAGCACAGCGTTTGTGTTAATTTTCATTAAGACTGTGGGAAGAAAAGGGTCGTTCGTTGAATTTTGCGGCTGGCGCTGATACAATATAGATGCGTGAAATCATACACACAGGAGGATGCTTATGGCAATTGCTGTAATCATGCCCAGACAGGGCAACACCGTTGAAAGCTGCATCATTACCAAATGGAACAAGCAGGTGGGCGATCCGGTGGCCGTTGGCGACATTCTTTTTTCCTATGAAACGGACAAGGCGTCCTTTGAAGAAGAAGCCAAGAATGCCGGAACCATGCTGGCAATTTTTGCGCAGGAGGGCGATGACGTGCCTTGCCTGCAAAATGTATGCGTGATTGGCAACGAGGGCGAAAGCTTTGCAGAGTTCGCGCCGGACGGCGCTGCGGAAGCTCCTGCCGCGGAAGCGCCGAAGGCGGAAAGCGAAGCGCCTGCGGAAGAGAAGGCTGAAATCGCCGAAACTCCCGTAATGGTGGATGGGCTGAAGATTTCTCCCCGGGCCAAGGCCTTGGCCGAACGCTTCGGCGCGGATTTGTCCTTTGTCGTGCCCACCGGTCCGGACGGACGCGTGATTGCCCGGGATGTTCAGGCGTTGCTGGACGCGGGCAAGGTTGTATCGCCTGCCGCAAGGGGCGCGTATGCCGGCGGCATCGAAGGCAGCGGCATGGGTGGTCGCGTCATGTTGGAGGATCTGAACAGGAAGGCCGAAACGGCGGCGGCGCCTGCGCCTGCGGCGGCTGCATCGCCTGAGGAAGACACCTATACGGAGCCCATGACCAACATGCGCAAGGTGATCGCGCGCTCCATGTTGACGTCTTTGTCCACAATTCCGCAATTGACGCACACCATCGCCTTCGACGCAACCCAGATTCAGGCCGCCCGCAAGCTCTTTAAGGAGAAGGGCGAAGCCATGGGAATGCAGAAGATCAACATCAACGATATGGTCATGTACGCAGTTGCGCGCACGCTGGCGATGCCGGAACATCGTGCCTTGAACGCCAATTTGATCGACGACGGCAAGACCATGAAGTATTTCCGCCACGTCAACCTGGGCATGGCCTGCGATACGGAGCGTGGACTGATGGTTCCCACCATCATGGGCGCGGAAAAGATGAGCCTGAAAGAACTGTCTGACGCAGCCAAAAAGCTGGCCAAAGACTGCAAGGAAGGAAAAATCAATCCGGATCTGCTGAAGGGCGCTTCCTTCACCGTATCCAATGTCGGTTCGTTTGGCATTGAAAACTTCACACCCGTCATCAATCCGCCTCAGACGGGCATTCTGGGCGTGTGCGGCATCCAGACGCGCATCAAGGAAGTGGTCGGCGGCGAAATTAAGACCTATCCGGCCATGACTCTGTGCCTGACATACGACCATCGTGCGCTGGACGGCACGCCGGCGTCCAAATTCCTGGTAGCGCTGAAGAACAATTTGGAAAATTTCACCCTTCTTCTGGCCAATGGCTGACAAGCGCCGCTGAAAATTCGCGGATTGTTGTGCAAAATGCGGGGCAAAAATGGAGGAATGAAAAATGTATGATCTGATTGTGCTGGGCGGCGGCCCGGCCGGTTATCTGGGCGCAGAGCGAGCGGCGCATGCCGGGCTTTCCACCCTGTTGTTCGAGAAAAAATCCTTGGGCGGCGTGTGCTTGAACGAGGGCTGCATCCCCTCCAAGGCGCTTTTGAATTCCGCCAAGATTTACGAACATGCCCGCGACGCCAAGAAATACGGCGTTGTGGTTCCGGAAGCAAAGATCGACCAGAAGGCCGTCGTTGCCCGGCGCGGCAAGGTTGTGAAGACGTTGGTGAGCGGCGTCGGCTCCAAAATGAAGGCTGCGGGCGTCACGGTTGTCATGGAGTCCGCCGTGATCAAAGGCCGCTGCGATGGCGGCTTTGAAGTGGAAGCTGCAGGCCAGGTCTATCAGGCGAAGAAGCTGCTGGTGTGCGTGGGTTCTTCCGCCGTGGTGCCGCCCATTCCCGGCGTGCGGGAAAATTTGGGCGAATTTGTGGTGACCAATCGCGAAGTGCTGGAATTGCCGGAGATTCCGGAAAATTTCGTCATCATTGGCGGCGGCGTCATCGGTCTGGAAATGGCGGCGTATTACTGCACCGCAGGCAGCCATGTGACCGTGGTTGAGATGTTGGATCACATTGCCGGTCCTACGGATCGGGAAATCTCCACGATTTTGCAAAAGGAATACGCCAAGAAGGGCGTGGACTTCCAGTTGGGAACCAAGGTTGTCGCCGTAGAGCCGGGCAAAGTGGTTTGTGAAAAAGACGGCAAGACTATTGAATTTGCGGCGGACAAGGTGCTCTTGTCCATTGGCCGCCGTGCCAACACCCAGGGCGTGGGCCTGGAGAACATCGGCGTGGAGATGAATCGCGGCGTTATCGTTACGGATAACCAGGGGCGCACCAACGTAGAGGGCGTATATGCGGCGGGCGATTGCATCGGCAAAGTCATGCTGGCCCACACTGCGTATCGCGAGAGCGAGGTGGCGGTAAACACCATGACGGGCAAGCGCGATACCATGCGCTATAACGCCAATCCTTCCGTCATTTATACCCATCCCGAAGTGGCTTCCGTGGGCATGACGGAGGAAGAAGCCAAAGCCGCCGGCGTCGAGTATGAAGTAAAGAAACTGTCCATGCGCTATTCCGGCCGCTTTGTGGCGGAAAACGAAGGCGAGGACGGCCTGTGCAAGATCCTGGTAAACAAGGCGCACCGCAATATTCTGGGCGTGCACATGATCGGCAATTCTTCTTCGGAGGCCATCTGGGGCGCTGCCGCCATGATCGAAAGCGGACTGCGCGTTGCCGACGCCAAGGAGATTATCTTCCCGCATCCCACGGTAAGCGAGATTATCCGGGAAGTCATTTGGGAATTCAAAGACTGATTCACAGAAGGAGGGCGTTTTCTCATGTCCAAGCAATTGTTCGTAGATCCCAATGTCGTCCGGAAGCCTGGAAAGATTACCTTTCAGGACATTCCGGTAAACCAGTATCAAAAGAGCGTCAAGGATGAGCTTGGCAACTTCACCACGGAACAGTTCGTGAATATTTATCGCGATATGCTGGTGCTGCGTGAGTTTGAAACCATGATTCAGCTGATTAAGACCACCAGCGAATACAATGGCGTGGCCTACACCCATCCAGGCCCGGCGCACTTGGGCATTGGCCAGGAAGCGTCCGCCGTGGGCGAGGCGTTCCATCTGGACGTCAACGACATCATCTTCGGTTCCCACCGCGCCCATTGCGATATTCTCGCCAAGGGCCTCAGCGCCATTGAAAAGCTGTCCGACGATGAGTTGATGGACATCATGAAGAACTTCCTGGACGGCAAGACGCTGGCGGTTGTGGAAAAGCAGCCCCATGATACCGTCAAGGATCTGGCCATTGACTTCCTTCTCTATGGCGCCATGGCGGAAATCTTTGCCCGTGAAACCGGCTTTAACCGCGGCTTGGGCGGCTCCATGCACACCTTCTTTACGCCCTTTGGCATTTACCCCAACAACGCCATCGTAGGCGGCAGCGGCACCATTTCCATGGGCGCGGCGCTGTACAAGCGCGTGAACCGCAAAAAGGGAATCGTGGTCGCCAACATTGGCGATGGTTCCCTGGCGCGCGGCCCGGTGTTGGAAGCGCTGAACATGGCCGGCATGGGCCAGTTGACCCAGCTGTGGGACGACGAAATGAAGGGCGGACTGCCTGTTCTGTTCAACATTTTCAACAACCAATACGGCATGGGCGGACAGACCGTGGGCGAAACCATGGGATACGACGCGCCTGCCCGCATGGGCGCCGGCTTCAACCCCAACCAGATGCACGCCGAGCGCGTGGACGGTTGGAATCCCTTGGCGGTTATCGAGGCATATGGTCGCAAGAAACAGCTGCTGCTGGAAGGCAAGGGCCCGGTGCTGCTGGACGTGGTGACCTATCGTCTGTCTGGCCACAGCCCGTCCGACTCTTCCTCCTCTCGCACCAAGGAAGAAATCGCTGCGTGGGAAGCGCAGGATCCCATTATTGCATATCGCAACCAGTTAATCGAAGCCGGAGTTGCCACCGAAGCGGAGTGCGATGCGATTGTCGCAACCGTAAAGGATGCCATTTTCCGCAACTTCAAGCTGGCGATCGACGAGGAAATCTCTCCCCGCATGGATTTGGTAAAGAATCCCGATGAAATTGCGGACATGATGTTCACCAACGGCCATGTGGAAGCCTTCTCCGACGCGAAGCCGGATGTGCTGATGCCCATGGAGGAAAATCCCCGCGTGCAGGCCATCGCCAAGAAGGAACGCTTTGGCATTGACGCCAACGGGAAACCCGTGAGCAAGAATAAGGTTTATCAGTTGCGCGACGGTTTGTTCGAAGCAATTATCGACCGCTTCTACAAGGATCCCACGTTGATTACCTATGGTGAAGACGTGCGCGATTGGGGCGGCGCGTTCGCGGTATATCGCGGATTGACCGAAGCTCTGCCGTATCATCGTCTGTTCAACGCGCCCATTTCCGAAAGCGCAATTGTTGGCTCTGCCGTAGGCTATGCCATGGCTGGTGGCCGCGCGCTGGTGGAATTGATGTATTGCGACTTCTTGGGCTGCGCCGGCGACGAAGTGTTCAACCAAATGTCCAAGTGGCAGGCCATGTCCGCGGACATCATTAAGATGCCGGTAACGCTGCGTGTCAGCGTGGGCAGCAAATATGGCGCCCAGCACTCTCAGGACTGGACCAGCCTTACCGCGCACATTCCGGGCCTGAAGATTGCTTTCCCGGCCACGCCGTATGATGCCAAGGGCTTGATGGCCACCTCTCTGGCTGGCACGGATCCCGTGGTGTTCTTTGAATCTCAGCGGATTTACGATGTTGGCGAGCAATTCCACCAGGGCGGCGTGCCGGCGGAATACTACGAGATTCCCTTCGGCAAGGCGGACATCAAGCGTCCCGGCAAGGACATCACCATCCTGACCTTTGGCGCAGTGCTGTATCGCGCATTGAAGGCTGCCGACGAACTCAAGGCCAAATACGGAATGGAAGCCGAAGTCATCGATGCCCGCACGCTGGTGCCCTTCGATTATGACTTGGTGCTGGAATCCGTAAAGAAGACCGGACGTCTGGTCATTGTCACCGATGCCTGCGAGCGCGGTTCCTTCGCCAGCGAAGTTGCCCGTCAGGTCACCGAAATGGCGTTCGACGACTTGGATGCGCCGCCGGTAGTGGTGGCTTCCAAGAACTGGATCACGCCCGCACATGAACTGGAGGAAGCGTTCTTCCCGCAGCCCAGCTGGATCTTGGATGCCATTGATGCCAAGATCGTGCCGCTGAAGGGCCACGTTCGTGTCACCAATCAGACGCTCAACGCAAAATTGATCAACGAGCGCAAAGGCGTTTAATCTTCCCGCGCAAAAGAACCTGGAGTTGTTTTCTCCAGGTTCTTTTGCAATTATGAACGCAGAATCATTGCCAAAGCGCATATTCGGCGAAGATGAAGAAATTATGAAAAGTTTGGAATAGCGTTTGACACTTTGGTGGGAAAATGATATAATAAATTTTGAAATTTGCTGGAGCAGGTGCATGACGCGGGAAGCATCCCATGCGGCTTCCGGCAAAGCAGCAAAAATTCGAAAACAGGGAGTGTGACCGTCCGAAATGGACGCAAGCGGTAGTACGGCGATTATTGTCGCAATGGTAGCTCTGGTGGGCATGTCTGCATTTTTTTCCGCATCTGAGACCTCTTTTACGTGCCTGAACAAGGTTCGCCTGAAGGGATTGGCCAACGAAGGCAATCAGCGCGCGGAGCGCACATTGCAGTTGGCCGAAAATTATGACAAGCTGCTTTCGACGATTCTCATAGGCAACAACATTGTGAATATTCTTTCGGCATCCTTGGCGTCTTTGCTGTTTGTGCGTTGGCTGGGAGATGCCGGCGTTAGCGTATCTACGGTGGTCATGACGGTAGTCGTGCTAATGTTTGGCGAAATTTCCCCCAAGAGCATTGCAAAAAAGCGCTCAGAGGCGCTGGCAATGGCATTTACGCCCATTTTGAGCGCAATGATGAAGCTGATGAGCCCGTTGAATTGGCTGTCCATGCATTGGCAAATGCTGGTAGACCGAATCTTTCGACCGATGGAAGATCATGGCTTCACCGACGAAGAACTCATGACCATTGTTGAAGAAGCGGAACATGAGGGCGACATTGACAGCACCGAAGGAGAACTCATTCGTTCCGCCATTGAGTTTTACGATCTCACAGCGGAAGATATTCTGACCCCCAGGGTGGATTTGGTTGCAGCAGATATAGACGATACTTCCGAAAAGATAGAGTCTTTGTTCTGCGAATCCGGATTTTCGCGCTTACCCATTTATGAGGACAGCGTGGACAACATCGTTGGCGTTTTGCACGAAAAAGATTTTTTCCTGAACCGTCATCAAAAAAGTATCCGTGATATGATGACCGCGCCGGTGTGCGTAATGCCAACCGTACGCATTCCTGTGCTGCTGCGGCTTTTGCAGAAGACGAAAAGCCACATGGCGGTGGTCATGGATGAATACGGCGGCGTAAACGGCATCGTAACGATGGAAGACATCTTGGAAGAACTGGTGGGGGAGATCTGGGACGAGCACGACGAGGTCATCGAAGAGTTTAAGCAGCTCCCGGATGGCAGCTATCGAATCTCCTGCAGTGCAAATCTGGACGAAATGCTGGAGCGCTTTCATATTGACCGGGAATACGATTCCGTTACCGTGAGCGGTTGGGTGTTGGAAGAAATGGGGCGTTTTCCCCATGAAGGCGATTCCTTCCAATGCGAAAACATGTTGGTTACGGTAGAACGGGTGGACAAGCGGCGCGTGCTGCAAATTCGCGTAGAGTTGCTTACGCCGGATGGGAATTCAGCACACGCATCGCTCGCGTAAACTGTCTTGCGAACAAGGCCACGGTGAATGTAACGGCGATAAAATCCGAAACCGGTTCCGCCAGATACACCGCCATGGTCTTGTTTTGTGGAAAGATCACGGGCATCAGATAAATGAGGGGAATCAGCAACACGAATTTTCGCACGATGGCGACAACGGCAGAAGCTTTCGCATTCCCAATGGAAATGAAGGTCATTTGGCAGGCCATTTGGATGCCCATGACGAACAAGACAGCGCAATAGCGGCGAAGTGCCTGGGCGCTAAAGGCGATTAAATCCGCGTTGGTGGTAAACAGGCGGGCGAACATTTGAGGAAACAGCATCACCATTCCCCAAAGAAACGCGGAATATGCAAGGCAGGATTTCAGCAGAAGCCAGAAAACTTTTTTGACACGAACGGCATTGCCGGCGCCGAAATTGTAGCTGGCGATGGGCATCGCCCCTTGAGCAAGGCCTTGCAGGGGAAGCATGGAGATCATCATCACGCTGGAAAGAATGGTCATGGCGCCGACTGCAATGTCTCCGCCATATTTCAGCAGAGACGAATTAAAACAAACGGAAATTACGCTTTCGCTGGCCTGCATGATGAACGGCGACATTCCCAGCGCCAGCACAGAGGCAATGCGACGCGCCTGCGGCCGAAGGTTGGCCTTGCGAATGCGCAATGTGCTGCGCTTTCCGGAAAGAAAGACCAGCACCCATACCGTAGATGCGCCTTGGGACAAAATGGTGGCCAGCGCTGCGCCACGCACTCCCATGTTCAGGGCAAAAATGAAAATCGGATCCAAAATGATATTGCATATGGCGCCAAGAAGCACGGTGAGCATCCCTGTTTTGGCAAAGCCCTGGGCATTGATAAACGCATTCATGCCCAGCGTCAATTGTACAAAGATCGTGCCCAGCGAATAGATTCGCATGTAATCGGCTGCAAAGTCTATGGTATTTTCGCTGGCGCCAAAGGCAATGAGCAGCGGACGATGAAAGCGCAGTAACGCAACGGTCATTGCAACGGAAACAATGAGCTGCACGGTAATGCAATTTCCCAGAATTTTTTCCGCTTCTTCAGAGTCTCCTGCGCCCATGGCGATGGCCGCTTTGGGAGCGCCGCCCATGCTTACCAACGCCGCAAACGCAGACACCACCATAATGATGGGCGAACATACGCCCAGTCCTGTCAGCGCCAGCGCCCCCACTTGGGGAATGCGCCCGATATACATGCGGTCTACCATGTTATACAGCATATTGATCAATTGCGCTACGATGGAAGGCACGGCCAGCCGTACCAGCAATTTTCTCACGCGCTCGCTTCCCAACGCATCGTTTCCGGTTTGCATTTATCGTTCCTCCAGGTTCTTTTTCGCGTTGCATGCAATGCGATCACACATTTCGCCAAACATTACGCGTTCTTCCGGCGAAAAATCTGCCGTGAGCGCGGTGACAAACGCGTTCTGCGCCTCCAGCAAGCCGGGCAACAGCGCCTTTCCGGCAAGCGTAATATGCAAATGCACGCATCGGCGGTCTTCTTCGTCTGCGTTGCGGCTCAACAATCCCTTTCGGATCAATGTGTCCACGCCCTGCGACACATTCGCTTTGGACAATTGCCGGCATTCGACAATGTCGCTTGCCAAATCCCGACTCGGATTATGATATAAAAATAGCAAAATCGCTGCTTCCAGGCGCGATAAGTTTACTTTCTGCGCTGCCAGGCCGATTTCACGTTCATAAAACTTTGAAATACAGCGTATGTTTTGCATCATTCGCATCTTCTGTTCCATGCGTCTACCTCCACAAATATTGCGTCATTGCGTTCAGAAAGTTCAAACATAAACCATTATAAGGCATTCCAAAGGCGCTGTCAAGAAAAAAAGACGATTCCGAAATATGGAATCCCGGAAAAAATATCCACCATATCTCGCGAATTTTCCAGGAACATCCACGAGATGCAATGCGTCTAATACATACCAAATAGGAAATTGGAGGGTAGTTCCATGCGAAAAGTGCTGAAGGGATTTTTTGTGGCAGCGCTGTGCATCTCAATGATATTGCCGGCGGTTGCCGAAAGCGACATGGGGCAAGGAGCCATGGTCGTTCGCAATGCGGAATTGGCGGCATATGTGGATGGGGAAGGCAACGCATATTTGACAGGGTATGCAGAGCCGATCAATACCACGCCGGTTGATCGCGTGCTGGCGATGGATGTTTCTTGGTTGCTGGCGCTGACCAAGGCAGACGAGAACGGCGCGCGGCAACTCATTCAGATTGGATTGGCAGACGGAGAGGAACGGGTAATTGCACAGGACGTCTATGCAGCCTGTCTGTGTGGAGAAAAGGATCTTTACTATGTTTGCAGCGCGGATCGGACGCGATTGATGCGGTATGATTTGGCGGATCAAACATGGATTCTGGCCCAAAGCACAGCGGAATACATGGAGAACCTGTATGCGGGATTGGACGGATTGATTCTTACCTTTGCGGATGACGCGGGCGCAATGTATTTGCGTTCTTCCGAAAATTCGGCGGAAATGCTGGAAGAAGCGCCGGCAAAGAGCACCTTGCTGCCGGAATATGGCGCGCTTACCTTGGATGCGAACGGCCTGCTTTTCCTGCAGCCGGCGGATGGCGCAGCATCGGAATTCGTGGATTCCGGCGTGCTGGCTTATGCGGCGCTGAAGGAAAACGTATATTATCTTTCGAGCATCGCAAATGTGCTGCGCATCAAGGTATATAATTTGCAGGAAAAAACCGTTCGCGTGCTATCAACGCCTGCAGTTGCCGTCAAACCTCAGATTACCACAAGTGCGGAACAAGTTTTCGTGTTGGGCGTAGATGATTCGCTGTATTCGATGAATCTTGAAACAGGCGCTCTGACGAACGTTGCAAAGTTTGATCACGAATCGTATGTTCCGGAGGAAGGCTGGGAATTGCAGGAAACCTATATCGAAGGCATGAGCGGCCAGGTCAACATATACGCGGTCTTGCGGGAAATCTCGGATTCGGAGGGCGCGTTCACTTTTGAGGAAAGCGCCGGCCAGATTGCCCTTGCAGAAAAGACGGTTCTGGTTTCTCAGTACTTGGTGGCGGAAGAAAAGCGTTCCGCAGATTTGCTGAAGCCCGCTGTAATATACGAGACGTTGCGCTTCGGAAATCGCGGAGACGCGGTAACGGCATTGCAGCAGAAATTGATTGATTTGAAATATCTGAACGGAAAGGCAGACGGAATCTTCGGCAGTCAGACACAGTATGCCGTAAAATTGCTGCAATACGACCTTGGTCAAACCGTCAACGGCGTGGCGGATGCGGAATTGCAGCGCACGCTGTTGGAAGGCGATGTGTCCGCGTATGATCCGTACAAAGACCTGGCGCGGGGAGACCAGGGATTGCGCGTTCAA
>JAQXRL010000199.1 GCA_029218505.1 Eubacteriales bacterium
AAAATGCCAACGTGAAATTTTGATGTGGAGTTGAACCGGCAAAATTACCCCTTAGGACTTACGCTGTTATCGACATGGTTGCTGTCCACATCTCTGTTTCTCGGTGTGGCGGTAAGTCGGAATTGCAGGCAATGACACGGACACGGAATTTCCATTCCATATTTCTCTTTGGCACCTCGGTATGTAAAATCTCCGCCACAGCGAATTACCTCGCACCAAGTGAAAATCTCGGAGAATGCACGTGGGCAAAATCCTTGAGGTGTTTCATATTCAAAACAGAATGTATCTCCTGTTTCTAATCCGAGCCGGCAGTTCTTGGCATTGCCATCGGCTACTTCAACCGTAAATGCCCAATCCTCTAATCCGCTTCTATAAGCAACTCTATCCAAGATTCACTTTCTACCGCGCTCAATTCTTTGCAAACCCGTATTACATCAAGCGCAAATGCTTTCGATTTTATCATGAATGGACTTTTTTTCAACGATATCACCTTTGTTTGTTATACTGCGAATATGTAAAATAAGGAAGCCCCAAAGACGAATGTCTTTGGGGCTTTGGCGTGCCCGGCGGGATTCGAACCCACGGTCTTCAGAGTCGGAGTCTGACGCGATATCCAGCTTCGCTACGGGCACACGCTCGAACTCATTTATTATAACGCATTTCCAGGGCAAATGCAAGCAAATGATGCACAAACTCCAAGTAAACATTCCGCAAAATAACATGGAAAAAACAACAATCTTCGAAGAATGTCTTCCCAAGCCGTCATTGTATTCTACGGGCGCTTCTGCAGTCTGATTTTCTCAAGCTTCGAAAACCTTGCCTCGCTGCGGTGCAAAATCTGTTCCGGGGAATAGCATGTCCGGAACATGGGATGACAAAACCACATCGTCCCCTGCGGAATCCTTCTAAATCAAAAACCGAAATGGCGCCAACACATATTTCAACACACCCAAAAGCGCGCGCTTTTTTCCGGTCAACGCCTTTTCCGCACCGCTAGGCGCAGGAATATACGTGTTTTCTCCCGTGACATATCTGCAATTTTTGCGAATCTCCTCATAGTTTTCACGAAGCTGACGGTTTAATTCCTCACTGTCCAAAACCAGCATCAGCTCCGTATCCAGATATGTGCTGCGCAAATCCAGGTTATAGGAACCCACGATGGATAACCTGTCCCCGATCGTCACAGACTTGCTGTGATAGGAAGCTCCGCCCACGTATTCATATAACTCCACGCCCGTATTGAATACGTCCTTTTTGTGCAACAGATAGTCCGCTGAAGCCGGATAGTTGCCGCCGTTTTCCACTGCGTTCACCACCAGCCGTACCTTCTCTTGGTCACAAACGCTTGCGATTGCGGCTTGCATGCCGTCGTTCAACACGGCATAGGGAGAATGAATTTCTACCTCTCCTCCGGTTTTCATCAATTCTGTCATGGCATAGAATACCCATGGCTCTTTCGCCATGATTCCCGTTGGATTGGACAACAACGTAATCTTTCTGCAAGGCACGGTCATGGCCGTATAATCGCACTGGGAAAACCATTCCGGGCGCGTCTGGCGCAGCATAGCATATCGCTGCTTCAGCGCTTCCCGGGCATCCTCAACGCCCTTGCCATGGGCATGTTCGGCGAACAATTCCATGCAATCCAGGGCCCAAACGCCTTCGAAATAGGCCCGCAATGCCGCCGCGCTTCCTTGCGGCCGGGATAACACCAAAACTTCCCGGTCATCGTTGGGATGTTTCGTCGCATAGTCTCCCAGAAAAAAATCATAGGTGTTGCGCCCGCCCAACAGATACATGGATTGGTCTACCAGGAGATATTTATCGTGCATGCGCCCTTGCGTCGTCCAGGGCAGGAAAAGATTTGGCATGTTATAAATGCCAATCTGCGCATTTTCATGGCAGGCCAGTGCCCGGAACCAATTGCTGCCGGACACCTGCAGCAACCCGCTGATGCCATCGACGATGACTTTTACTTTTACGCCGCGATCTGCCGCGTCCAAAAGCGCCGATAACACGTCCTTGCCGCTTTCGTCGTCGTGAAAATCAAACGTGGACAACAGGATTTCTTCTTTCGCCATGGCGATCATCCGCAGCCTGTGCTCCAGCGCCTGCTCGTTTTCTTCCACCAGCATGGCCCGCTCGCCGGATTCCGCCTCCCCATAACAAGAAGCAGCGTCAAATCCGTCCCGGAATTCCGGCGAAACTTCCCGCTGGCGCAAAAAAGGCAACGTCGCCCCCAACAGACAGTACGCAAGAAATGCCGCCAGGAGCCTTCGCGCCCATTTCACCATATTTCTTTTCTTGCATCGGATCTTCAATCGGGTTTTCATCCTTCCACAGCGTCTTTCCCGCATCGTCCCTTCCTTGATTATAACAGTCCCGCCGCGTCCTGTCAATGTGAGGATTTCATGCATCATAAAAATCAATTTCCTGCATTTTTTGCCGCTATATGCGCATAACAAGCACATCTATGCATGAAATTCATTTTTGTGATGCGGTTTTTAACATTCGCCCTCTTGACAAAGGAATGGCGAACCCGTATCATGAAATGCAATGAATCTATCCTGCGGAGGTGATTGCCATGATTGAGTACAACAACAAAAAGAACCTGCTGATGGAGCGGGAATACAAGTACAGCCTTCAGGACGTAGAGCAGCCGGTTTTATATCGGGACATGTTTCCCTATGGCGAAGTGCCGAAATGCACGTTCAACAACCGGCTGACGCCCCTGAATCCGCCGGAGGATATCTGGATTACGGACACCACGTTCCGCGATGGACAACAAGGCAGCGCGCCCTTTACGCCAAAGCAAATTGCGGATCTATACAAGTTGCTGCACCGGCTGGGGGGCCCTCGCGGTCTGATTCGCCAAAGCGAGTTCTTCTTATATAGTGAAATTGACCGGGAAGCCGTGCGCAAATGCCGGGATTTTGGATACAAATATCCGGAGATCACCGGCTGGATCCGCGCGAAAAAGGAAGACTTTCAGCTGGCCAAGGAAATGGACATGAAGGAATGCGGCATTCTGGTTAGCTGTTCCGATTACCACATCTTCAAGAAACTCAAATTGACCCGGCGTCAGGCCATGGACAAGTATCTGGGCATTATCAAGGATGCCCTGGATGCGGGCATTTATCCGCGCTGTCATCTGGAGGATATCACCCGTGCGGATTT
>JAQXRL010000200.1 GCA_029218505.1 Eubacteriales bacterium
AAGGTGTTTCGGAGACTCCCCTTCACAATGCTTGAAAGGAGCGTTCGCGCTATGTCCAATATTCCCACCCCGCATATTTCCGCCAAGGCCGGCGACTTTGCGCCTACCGTGCTGATGCCCGGCGATCCCCTTCGTTCCCAATTCATCGCCGAAAACTTTCTGTGCGATGCGCGCCTTGTGAACGATGTTCGCGGCATTCATGGATATACCGGAACGTACAACGGGAAGCGCGTATCCGTCATGGCTTCGGGCATGGGCATGCCCTCCATGGGGATTTATTCTTATGAATTGTTCAACTTCTATGGTGTGGAACGCATTTTACGCGTTGGCTCCGCCGGCGCTATGACGGATCGCGTTCATTTGAACGACGTTGTCGCCGCCATGAGCGCATATGCCGTTTCCGGCTATGGGGACAAGTATGCGTTTTCCGGACATTTGGCGCCTGCGTGTTCCTATCCGCTGTTGAAGCGCGCCGATGAAGCCGCCCAACGTCTGGGCATTTCCCTGACGCCCGGCGCGGTGTTTTCCTCCGACGCGTTTTACGAAGGGGACGATCCGGCGTGGAAGAAACTGTCCAAGCTGGGCGTAACATGCGTGGAAATGGAAACCTTTGCACTGTATCTGAACGCAGCGGAGGCCGGCAAGGAAGCGCTGTCCCTGCTAACCATTTCCGACAGTCTCGTTACCGGAGAATCCCTTCCCGCCATGGCGCGGCAGACCAGCTTCACCGACATGATACGCCTTGCCCTGGAAATTGCCTGAAAAAATACGCCTTGAAAGCATTTTGGCGCGGGCATTGGAAAACGGGTTTTCCCGCATGCGGTTTACGGAGGAACATATGAAAGACTTTTACAGACAATATTTGGACGCCGATCTTTGCCGCGAAGGCACGGAATGCGAAAAATGGGACGGACGGCAGGATGTTTTCGGCCGCGGCGATGTGGTTCCCATGTGGGTAGCCGACATGGATTTTCCCACCGTTCCGGAGGTATGCACAGCGCTGGTAAAGCGTGCGCAGCATCCAATTTACGGATACACCCGGGACAACACCGGCAAGCGCGCGGAGGTGGATTGGCTAAGGCGCAGGCATCACCTGGAGATCCAGGAGGACTGGATCCTATACAGCCCGGGCGTGGTGGACAGCATGGCCTTTTGCATTCGCGCACTCACGCATCCAGGGGACGCCATACTGATTCAAACGCCGGTGTATGGCCCATTTTACACCGCAGTAGAGCAACAGGGCCGCGTATTGCGCAAAAGCCCTCTGCTGCTTACGGAAAGCGGATGGAAAATGGACTTTCAGGACATGGAACGCGCGTTTCAGGAAGGCGTGCGCTTCATGATGCTGTGCAATCCCCACAATCCCGTGGGGCGCGTCTGGCGGGAAGAAGAATTGAGACATGCCCTGCGGCTGGCGAACCAATACGGCGTGATTGTGGTTTGCGACGAAATTCACGCGGACTTCGCCTTTGAGCACAAAACATGCCGGATTCTCTCGCTGCCGGAAGCGGATCAGGCCATTATGCTTACCTCCGCCACAAAGTCTTTCAACCTTGCCGGACTGCGCAATTCCTCTGTCATCGTTCGCAACGATGCGCTGCGCAAGAGCATTCGTCAAGAAATTCGACTCAGTCATGCGGACGCTCCCAACATCTTTGGCGCTCTGGCCCAGCGCACCGCCTATGAGCATGGCGATGAATGGATGGATGCCGTGTTGGAATACATTCGGGAAAACCGGGATTACGCCGTGGATTACATCCGAAAAAACGTGCCGAAGATTTCCACTTATCCCCAGGAAGGCACCTATCTCATGTGGTTGGATTGCAGCGCCATGGAAGTGACAGACGACGTGCTGATGCGGCGCATGATAGACATCGGCGGCGTTGGACTCAGCGGAGGGCGGTTTTTCGGCGAGGAAGGTTCCAAGCACCTTCGTTTCAACCTGGCCACACAGCGGAAAAACCTGCTGCGGGCGCTGGAAGGCATTCGAATGGCTGCGGAATGAAGATATGTATTGGAGGAATACCATGAAACGACCCCCACGTCAAATTGCGCTGGACGTGGAGCTGGATGGCATGCGCCCCAGCCGGATCATTCAGCTTTCTTATTTGATTATCGACGGACGCCGCATTCGCGGAAAAAATATGTATTTTTCCGTGGAAGCAGTAAATCGTTATGCCAAAAAGGTGCATGGTCTCAGCGCCGCACAACTTCGCAAGCTGTCCGACGGCGACATCTTTGCCTGCCGCGCGGATGAAATTTACCGGGATTTTCAGGATTGCAAACTGGTCATTGGCCATGATGTTGCCGGGGATATGCGTTATCTGAAAAATGAATTCCGGCGCATCGGCGTGGATTTTCCAAACATTGAGCTTTTTTGCACCCTGAAGCATTACACGGAAGAAGCCCACATTCCCCTCAAACAGAATCCCAATGTGTTGAAGCCGCCGCGTTTGGAAGAATTGACCCAACACTTTGGCCTGAGCCAGGAATTTGTCGCCAAGAAATGCAAAAAGTGGTATGGCGGCGGCGATCATCCCCACGACGCCCGATATGACGCGGCTGCCGCATATTTGTGCATGCTGGTGGGCGAAGGCTTGGCTTGATCCCCATTGGAGAACCATTTCAAAACAGAAAGGATGATGATGATGACCGTTCAGCGTTTGGTTGCCCTGTTTCTTTGCTTCCTGATCGCGTTGATTCCCTGCGCTTTTGCGGAAAACGAGACGCCTGAAGCGCAAATTGCGCGGCTTCAAGCCGAACTAGAGGAAAAAAATACGCGCATTGCGGAATTGGAAGCCCGCATCTCCGCATTGGAAGCGCAAATTTCTCCCGGCGAATATTCCCCCCAGGACGCGGCTGCGGAATTTCACGGCGGCATCATCACCATTGAAGACGCGTTGGCGGAATATGAATATCGCGCCTATTATTATGAAATGTTCGGAATGAGCG
>JAQXRL010000201.1 GCA_029218505.1 Eubacteriales bacterium
TGCGCTCGCTCATGCCGCAGCCCAGCGCCAATTCCGCCAATGGAATTGGTTCCCGCAGGTTTTCCCGCATTCTCGCCATCGTGCCGTGCAGCCAATCGCCATGGCTTCCGCGGGCGCGCAACCGTGTAATTTCTTCCAGCAGCTTCCCCAAACATGCCTTTGCGGCCATGTGGCGAACGCTTCCCATGGACAAATCCGCGATTTGACGAAACGCAGGCAACAGGCATTCCTCTTCATCCCACAAAAGCCACTGGGGCCCTCCCAGCAGCCCTACGCACCGCCCATGTTCTTCCTGCAGCACAAACCGAATAAAAAAGCCGTCCGCTCCCTGCTCGCCTTCCACAAATGTGGTGTACCGGCTGTTCATGGGCAAAAGCAGAATATCCCCCGGACGGGGCCGCACACGCTCCATTCCATCCCAAACATAGACGCGCGTACCCCGTAAATGATAGTATAAAAGGTGATCCTCCCTGCCCGCTTCCTCATAACAAACCACATCCCGCGCTTTCTGCCGAAGCGGCATGGACAAAATGCGCATCAAGGCCAAATCCACGCCCGAAAGCGCGTCGAACGCAATCTCCATCATTGCCTCCTATGGCGAAAAAATACAAAAATTCTGTCTGTACCATACATTGTAACGCATTCATAAAAAAGATACAATACCCAAAAGGAGGTTTTCAGGATGAGCATTCACGTAACCGTCTGGAACGAATATCGCCATGAGCGCACGGATGAAGCGGCGCGCAAAATTTATCCCCACGGATTGCACGCAGCCATTGCATCGGCCCTTGAACAGGATCCGCGCTTTACCGTGTCCACCGCAACGCTGGACGAACCAGAGCAAGGCCTGCCCGATTCCGTATTGGAAGCCACGGACGTACTCGTCTGGTGGGGGCACATGGCCCATGCGGAGGTTGCGGATGCGCTGGTTGAACGCATTGCCCAGCGCGTTGAAGGCGGCATGGGATTCATCGCGCTGCATTCCGCCCATTATTCCAAGGCGTTTCGACGCCTGATGGGCAGCGGCTGCCGTTCAAAATGGTGGGAGGCGGACGATCGGGAACGCATCTTCACCGTGATGCCGGGACACCCCATTGCCGCAAACCTGCCGGAATTTTTTGATTTGCCCGCCGAAGAAACCTATTGTGAACACTTCAACATTCCCACTCCGGACGAACTTGTTTTCCTCAGTTGGTTTTCCGGCGGCGCCGTGCTCCGCAGCGGCTGCTGTTATCACCGCGGCGCTGGAAAAATCTTCTATTTTCAGCCCGGTCATGAAACATATCCCACCTACTACAACGAAAACATCCGCACCGTTTTGCGCAACGCCGCAGCCTGGGCCGCTCCGACGGGAAAAGCTCCGGCCTATGGAAAGACAGAACCTTTTGAAACCGAATCATACAAAAAATGATCAGGAGGTAAACTTATGAACCAGCTTCGCGTTGGCATCATTGGCGCTGGCGGCATTGCGGAACACGCGCATATTCCCGGTTTGAAGGAATGCGAAAACGCGCGCATTACCGCCATCTGCGATATCGATCCCGCCCGTCTTCAGCTGATCGGCGATTCCCTGAATTTGGACGCCTCCCATCGCTTTTCGGATGCCGCGGCGCTGATTGCCTGCGACGACGTAGACGCGGTGGAAATCTGCACGCCCAACTATTTGCATATGCCTATGGCGTTGGCCGCGGCAAAGGCCGGAAAGTTTTTGAGCATCGAAAAACCGCTGGCTTTATGCGCGGAAGACGCCCGGGAGCTCACGCAGGTTTTGGCCGAACGCGGCCGGGACGCCATGGTGTGTTTTTCCTATCGCTTCAGGCCTGCCGTTCGTTACGCCAAACACCTGATTGACCAGGGAATTCTCGGGCGCCTGTTGGGCATGAACGTGGTATACTTAAAAGACAGCGGACTTTGGCCCAATCGAACGATGGAATGGCGCTTTCAGGCCAAGTACGCCGGCACCGGCGTGTTGGGAGATCTCGGCGCGCATTTGGTAGACATGGCCCGGTTCCTCGCAGGCGATTTCGCCTCTATCTGCGGCCGGGCAGACATCATCGTTCCGGAACGTCCGTTGCCGGACGGCAGCGGCATGGGCCGTGTGGAAACGGACGACTGCTGCAATTTCCTGGCGGAAATGGCCTGTGGCGCCACCGCAAACTTCAGCATTACGCGCTGTGCCTACGGACACCGGAATACCATTCGCTTTGAACTGTATGGCGAAAAAGGCGCTCTGTCCTTCCATCTGGACAGGCCGGACATTTTGGACATCGGCTGCGCGGCGCTGTTCCCCGATCATCCTGAATTGCATGAAATTGCCGTTCCTGACGGCTTTGTTGCCACCCAGGAACAGACCTTCGTCAATTACGCCTTGGGAATGCGGGATCCGTATTTCCCCTCTCTCGCAGACGGCGTCGCCTGTCAGCGCGTACTGGATGCGCTGAAGCGTTCTTCCGTGGAACGCCACTGGATCGCCCTGTAAGCCGCACGCCGGCAGAACGCCATGCCACAGCCCTGAAATCGCCATGATTTCAGGGCTGTGTTCCCAAATTCCGCAACGCATATGGGCTTTCCCGATGTCAGGAAATTCCAATCCGTCAACCGTCCATGCTTCGTTGATCTACTTCGCAGACGTTTTTTCCCGCCGGTGTCCCGTGCAAACCCCGGCATACGGACATCTGGCACACCCATCTTCCTTCCGAAAAAAGCGCCAAAGCCGCTGAACGATCAACCATGCCGCTGCTCCAACCGTCAGAATGGCCAGCATATACCCAATCCATGCCATTTCACGCTAACCTCCGCAAAATAGTCTGCCAATTTGATACACCAGCAGCGAACACCCGTAGGCAACGCCTGTTTGCATCGCAACCGCCAAAAAAACATATCGCCGCAAACCCAATTCCCGTCGCATGGCCGCCAGCGCGGACACGCATGGCGTATACAACAGCGTGAACACAAGAAACGAGCAGGCGGAAAGCGGGGAAAAACGCGCGGCGATTTCCCCCGTCAGGGCGGCGACGTCCCCTGCGGAATACAACACCTGCAGCGTAGAAACCACCGCTTCCTTGGCCACCACACCGGACAACAGCGCCACCGCCTTTTGCCACTGGCCAAACCCCAAAGGGCGCAAAAGCGGCGCGATTCCCATGCCCAGCAGCGCAAAAATGGAATCTCCCGGATCGCTTACCCACGCCAGCGTGGGCGACAAAGAGCGCAAAAACCAGATCAGCACGCTCATGGCAAAAATCAGCGTCCCCGCCCGTGTGAGGAAATCCCGCGTCCGGTCCCACATTCTGCGCATCACGCTTCTTGGATCCGGCATGCGGTACTCCGGCAGTTCCATGACAAACGGCGTTTCTCCCCGGCGGAAA